>JBBROR010000028.1:0-19759 GCA_038229175.1 Acetobacterales bacterium
CACTGATCCAGCCCTCAGGCCGATCCGACGTATTCTGCCGAGTTTTGGAAATATAGATTTAAGTCCGCTTGCGCTGCTTCTTTTGATCCGTGGCGCCCAGATCATGCTGGAATACGTGCACGTGGCCATCCGTACCGGACTTCAGGGTGTTGTTCTTTAGAGTATGGTGCTGCTTGTCCGGCAGACGGCTGACGGCATCCGCCTTGCAGTGAAGGTGATGCCAAAATCGCGGCGGCCGGGCGTGCTGGGCCTGGCACCGGACATCGACGGCGATCGGCTGCGGGTTGGGGTGACGCCGGCGCCGGAGGGCGGTCGCGCCAATGTCGAGGTGCGCGCCGTGATTTCAGTGGCCTTGCGCGTGGCCATCGCGGCGGTCTCGGTTGCCCATGGCGCCAGCAGCCGGCAGAAGCTGCTGCGCGTGACCGGCGACCCTTCGGCACTCATGGCCCGGGCCATCCTGATTTCCACCACAACAACGGACGCCCCAGCATGACCGCCACACTGATCGACGGTCGCGTGGTTGCCCAGAGCCTTCGTGAAACACTGGCCACGCGCATCGCCACACTTTCGTTCACGCCCCGCCTTGCGGTGGTGCTGGTGGGCGACGATCCCGCCAGCGCCGTCTATGTCCGCAACAAGGACCGTGCCGCGGTGTCCGCGGGAATCAGCGCCCAGACCATTCGGCTGCCGGCCGCCACGTCGCAGGGCGAGCTGCTGGCGGTGGTGGCAAAGCTGAACGCCGATCCTGACGTGGACGGCATCCTGGTGCAGCTGCCGCTGCCGCCGAGGCTCGACCAGGCGGCCATCATCCGCGCCATCGATCCGGCCAAGGACGTGGACGGGCTAACCCCTGTAAACGCGGGCCTGCTGGCGGCCGGCCAACTTGGTTTGGTGCCCTGCACGCCGCTGGGGGTGATGAAGCTGCTGGCCCATGCCGGCGTGAAGCTCAGCGGCGCGCGCGCTGTTGTGTTGGGCCGTTCGGTTCTGGTCGGCAAACCGGTGGCGGCGCTGCTGCTGGCGGCCGATGCCACCGTCACCATCGCGCACTCCCGCACCCGCGACCTGCAGGCCGAGTGCCGCCGCGCCGATATCGTGGTGGCGGCGGTCGGGCGGCCCGAAATGGTGCGCGGCGACTGGATCGCCGACCAGGCCGTGGTGATCGATGTCGGCATCAACCGGCTGGCGGACGGGCGGCTGGTGGGCGACGTGGCGTTCGTCGAGTGTGCGGCGGTGGCCAGCGCCATCACGCCGGTGCCCGGCGGCGTCGGCCCGATGACGATCGCGTGCCTGCTGGACAACACGTTGACCGCCGCACTGACAAGACGGCGCTGAAGAAGTCGACACGGCATAGCCGACGCGGGGCGGCTCAGAAGTCCGTGCAACGGCCCTTGTGGGCCCAATCGCCGTAGCGCGTAGGCTCCGGGCCGGGGGCGCCGCCGATCTCTGGCGGCAGGGGCACTGGGTCCGGGGTTGGCTTTACGGGAAGTTTGGCTTCTGGACGACCGTCGATTGGAGAGGTCGGGTCAGGGTGATTTTGGTCGGTTTTCATCTAGTGGACATTGGTCAACGCCGGCAATAATGCAACACCCAGCAACCAAAATGACACAGATTCAAGCATACAGCTTGCACCGCCGACCCCCACAGGACACAGAGCGAAGGCCGTCTTATTCTCTCTTTGTTCCGATAAAGGAAAGGTTTGTTGCGCAGGCTTTTCCCCCTTCTCGGCATTCTGTTCGCATGCGCTGCCGTGTCCTGCGTTGTCCTGGCATATGTCGCCAGGGCCGAGCCCATGCTGGGGCCGATGGGCGATCGGGGCCTGTCAGTGACAAACCGCAGCAAACTAAACATACAGGAGCTCTATGTCTCGCCGCAGAGCGCGGACGCATGGGGCCAGGATCTGTTGGGTGACGCCATGCTGGAGCGCGGCGGCACGCTGCGGCTGAAGTTGGGGCGGATGCGCGATTGCACGTTCGACCTGCTGGCGATCTACGACGACACCAGCCAGGAGGAAATGCACAACGTGAACGTATGTCGCACGCGGGAGATGTCGTTCACCGGCGCCCTTGCAACCCGCCCCCCGCCACCCGCCGGCCCGGCGCGCCGTGTCACCGTCACCAATGCCAGCCCATTGCCGATGCAGCAGCTTTTCATTTCGTCCCCAGATGCCGCGCAATGGGGCGACGACCGCCTGTCCCAATCCGCGATGTCGGTGGGTGAAGATCGGACCATCGACTTCACCGGCCCCTGCCGCGCCGATTTGCGGGTGGTGTTCGCCAACCGTGCCGCCGAGGAACGCCGCAACCTCGACCTGTGCGCCAACCCGACACTGCGCGTGGCCCCGGGCTGGACCACGCAGGACCGGCCGGACGACCCGTGACGGCACATCGCTTCACCGCGATCGGCCTGATGAGCGGCACGTCGGCCGACGGCGTGGATGCCGCCGTGATCGAAACGGACGGCACGCGCGTCTTCGCCACCGGGGCGTTTCTGACGCTGCCGATGCCCGTGGCGCTGCGGCAGGACCTGCTGGCGTTGATGCGCGACCCCGATCGCGCGGAGCACGACCCGTCGGTGGATCTCGAAGCGCGCGTGACGGACCTGCACGCCGAGGCGGTGCGGCTTTTGCTGGCACAGGCCGGGCTGTCGGCGGCCGCGATCGACGTCGTGGGCTTTCACGGCCAGACCGTGCTGCATCGCCCCGAGCGCCGCTTCACCCGCCAGCTCGGCGATGGCGCCAGGCTGGCTCGGGCGCTGGGCGTGGCTGTAATCAATCGGTTCCGGCACGCCGATGTCGCGGCCGGCGGCCAGGGCGCGCCGTTGGTGCCGCTGTTCCATGCCGCCTTGGCGCAGGATCTCACTAGCCCGCTCGCGGTGCTCAATCTCGGCGGCGTGGGGAATGTCACCGTGCTGGACGACGGGCGCATCCTGGCATTCGACACCGGCCCGGCCAACGCGCTGATCGACGATTGGGTAGGTCGCCACATCGGTGCTGGCTATGACGCGGACGGACGTATCGCCGGCAGCGGCGTGGTGGATGCCAAGGCGTTGGCCGCCTTGCTGGACAATCCGTATTTCGACCGCGCACCGCCGAAATCGTTGGACCGCAACGCGTTTTCGGCCGCTCCGGTGGAGCGCCTGTCGGTGGCCGATGGTGCTGCGACCCTTGCAGCCTTCACAGCGGCCACGGTGGCATTGGCCCGCACGCATCTGGCCAGGCCGCCGGATCGCTGGCTGGTCGCAGGTGGCGGACGGCACAATCCAGTCATCATGAAGATGCTGCGCGCGGCGCTGGGGGTGCCGGTCGAGCCGGTCGAGGCGGTGGGCTGGAATGGCGATGCGCTGGAGGCGCAGGCGTTCGGGTTTCTGGCGGTGCGGTCTCACCTCGGACTGCCGCTCAGCCTGCCGCGAACAACGGGTGTGCCCGCGCCGATGCCAGGCGGAGACCTGCATCGGTTCAGTCCTTCATCAGCGTCTTGATGGTGGGCAGGATGAGGGTGGCGAGTTGCTGGTAGCCGCTTCGCGTGAGATGGATTTTGTCTGTCGTCAGCTCCTGCCGGAAGCCGCCTTGGTCGTCGAGGAAGGACGCCGCAATGTCGGCAAAAAAGGTGGTCTCGCCGTCCACGCAGCCTGAGACGATCTCGTTCACCCGTGTATTGGCGCCGCGCAACGGAGACTGGATTTCGCCGCGCGGCAGGATGCTGACGATGAGGACGCGGGTTTGACCTGAGCGCGATCGGATGGTGCGAACGATTTCGCTGATTGCCATCGCCACGTCGACAGGCGTGCTGCCGGTGGCAGTGTTGTTCGTGCCAATCAGGACGACGGCGAGCCTGGGATTGAGCGCACCCCAGTTGGCATTCAGGCGGTAGATGACACCCTCGGTCCGGTCACCATAGATGCCGAGATTGAGTGGATTGAACTGCTTGAAGGTTTGGTAGAACAGCGTCTCGTATGCATGCCAGCCGTACGTCAGTGAGTCGCCGATAAACAACAGACGACGCGAGGTCATGCGGGGTTCGGCGATGGTGGTTTTGAGATGCTCGTATTGGGCTTTCCACTCGGGGTTGTTGAGGGGGGCAGGCGTGGCGTCCGCCGGGAGCGACCGGGATGCGCCTTGACATTGTTCCAACGCGATGGCCGGACGAACCGCGGCGGCGGTGCTGGAGACCAGCATCAGCAAGAAGATCATCCACCGGCGTGCGACCTTTTGGATTGTAGCGCGGCCGGCGGGCGGCTGGGCCGGGACCCACGGGTTTGGACGGTAACGGCGGGGTCTATTGGGTCTGAAATACCCTGGAGTGCCCGTAAAACATGAAATCTGAAAAGTTGACATGCTCTCTTGGTCCTAGTGGAACAAGAGCTTGTTAGAATGCTCGATTTTCTCATTAAAGCATCATAATGTGTCGTTTAAAAATAATCGTAATAGTCGCTTATGTTTCCTCAGTTATAGAAGTTCTATTTAATTTCTAATTTACGAATTTCATTTTTCTTCGATACCTAGAGCGTGAGGATTTTGGGTAGAATCAAAATCATCACGCTCTGGCCCTTGTTTTATCGAGCATGTTTATGCGTCTGGGTGAAGCAACCCAAACGCATCATGATCTAGTGGTCCAAACCTGACGCTTGCTACCGGATCGTCAGGGAATTTGGCCCACAAGATCAAAGGCTAGTGGTTAAGATCCGAGGACTCTTTCCTCAGATCTTAACCACTAGATCATGATGCGTTTGGGTTGCTTCACCCAAATGCATGAACATGATCGATAAAACAAAGGCTAGAGTGGGGGAATTTTGATTCTACGCAAAATCATCCCGCTCTAGCGTTACTCCTCATCGTCGCGTGAAGGGCGGCGGGTAAGAATTTCGCGCTTGCCGACATGGTTTGCCGGGCTGACGATGCCTTCCTTCTCCATCTGCTCGATCAACTTGGCGGCGCGGTTGTAGCCGATCTGCAGATGACGCTGGATGAACGAGGTCGACGCCTTGCCCTCGCGGGTGACGATATCAACCGCCTGGTCGAACAGGTTTTTCTCCCCGTCGCTGGCGCCCGCGATGCCCGACAGCACGGGTTGCTCGCTGTCGTCCTGCTGCTCGGTGATTTCCTCCAGATAATCCGGCTCGCCCTGCTCGCGCAGGAAGGCCACCACGTCTTCCACTTCCTTGTCGGTCACGAACGGGCCGTGCACGCGGGTGGTGCGGCTGTCCTGCTGGAACAGCATGTCGCCCTGGCCAAGGAGCTGCTCGGCGCCCTGCTCCTGGAGGATGGTCCGGCTGTCGAACTTGCTGACCACACGAAAGCTGATGCGCGTCGGGAAGTTGGCCTTGATGGTGCCGGTGATGACATCCACGGACGGGCGTTGCGTCGCCATGATCACGTGGATGCCGGCGGCGCGGGCCATCTGGGCGAGGCGCATGACCGTCGTTTCGATGTCCTTGCCAGCGACCATCATCAGGTCGGCCATCTCGTCGATCACCACCACGATCAGCGGCAGGGTTTCGAGCGCCAGCGGCTGTTCCTCGAAGATCGGCTTGTTGGTCTCGCTGTCGAAGCCGGTCTGCACCCGGCGCGTCACGACCTCGCCGCGCGCCTTTGCCTCCGCCACGCGCTCGTTGTAGCCGGCGAGGTTGCGCACGCTGAGTTGGCTCATGGCGCGGTAGCGGCGCTCCATTTCGCGAACTGTCCATTTCAACGCGGACACCGCCTTGGCGGGCTCGGTCACCACGGGGGCCATCAGATGGGGAATGCCGCCATAGACGGACAATTCCAGCATCTTCGGGTCGATCATGATCAGCCGGCATTCGGCCGGCGACAGCTTGTACAGCAGCGACAGGATCATCGCGTTGATGCCGACCGACTTGCCCGAGCCGGTGGTGCCGGCCACCAGAAGGTGCGGCATGCGGGCGAGGTCGGCCAGGACGGGTGCGCCTGAAATGTCCTTGCCCAAGGCGATGCCGAGCCGTGCGTTCTGCTTGTCCCACGTCTCGGACGCGATCAGCTCGGACAGATACACCGTCTCGCGCCGGGCGTTCGGCACCTCGATGCCGAGCACCGAGCGGCCGGGCACCACGGCCACGCGGACCGCAAGGACAGAAAGGCTGCGGGCGACGTCGTCAGCCAAGCCGATGACGCGGGCGGCGCGGGTGCCCGGAGCGGGTTCGAGTTCGTAGAGCGTGACAACCGGGCCAGGGCGGATGGCCATGATCTGGCCCTGCACGCCATAATCGGCCAGCACGGTTTCAAGCAGCCTTGCCTGGGCCTGCATCTCCTCAGGCGAGAGGCTGCCCACCGTGCTGCGCGGCGGCGCCGGCGTAAGCAAATCGAGCGGCGGCAGTTTCCAGACGCTTTCGGCGGCCTTCACCGGCTCGGGCCTGGCGGCAATCTTGGCCATCGGCGCCAGGATCTTCGCCACCGCACGCACGGCTGGAGCCGGTGGCGGCGGCGCTGCGCGCATGGACAGCGACTGGATCACCGGCGTCTGCTCACCGGGCTTGCGCGGTGGCGACGGATCCTGGCCAACCACGCGGGGCGCTTCGGTCAGGCGGGTGCCATTCACGGCGCGCAGCAGCCACGTCCCCGCCGCCACGGCCACGCCGCCGGCGCGCGCAGCGACGCCTGACGCGGTCCTGGCATGCTGCGCGGACCCGCGCGCGGCTCTGCCGGCGGCGCACCATTCCCGCGCCGTCAGCCCCAGCGCCAGCACCACAAGCAGTCCCGCCAGCGAAAGGCCCAGCGCCCAGACCAGAGCGGCCCCCATCGGCCCGAGGAATTCCGTGCCGGCTTCCAGCGCGCCATCAGCAAGCATCAGGCCCACTGCCCCGCCAAGCCCGGGCGAGGCCGGCCAGCTCTGCGCCACGCCAAGATGACCAGCGCCCGCCCCCAGCACGCCAGCCAACACTGGCAGCGCCAGCAGCAGCGCCACCCCGCGCAGCAAAATAGCGGAAAGTCCGCGATGCGAGCCCAGCCGCCAGGCCCAGCACAGCAGCGCCATACCCGGCAACGCACCGGCAAGGCCGAATGCCTGCAGCAGCAGATCGGCCACCGCGGCGCCAGGCGGCCCTGCCAGATTGGTGGGCCGCGCCGAGGTTGCGGTGTTCAGCGACGGATCGTGGGCGTTGTAGCTGACCAGTGCGGCCAGCAAGGCCAGCGCTGCGAACGCCAACAGCAAGGCGCCGATCTCGGCCAACCGGCGCTGCAAGGAGGAGGCCAACATCGCCGGCAGCGCCTGAGGTTGCGCGCCATGCAGGGCCACCGCTGGATCACGCGCGGTCCGGCCCATGGCATGGGCGCGTGGCTCGGTGATCCCAGTCGGCATCGCAAGCTCCCAGGTGGCAGGGGGGTGGCAAGGCGGCACGCCACTTCGTGCAATCGCTGAGGGTTATGCCACAAGCTTATGAGTCCGCTCACTCAAAAATCAGGCAACAAAAAAGGACGCCCGTTGCCGGGCGCCCCTCTCAGGATGTCAAACCAGCGATCAGCCGAGACGCTCGCCGTGCAGCACCACGTCCATGCCCTCGCGCTCCTCTTCGCCCGTGATGCGCAGGCCCACGGCCACATCCACGATCTTGAGAATGACGAAAGTGATGGCACCCGACCAGATGATGGTGACCAGCACGGCCACGACCTGTGCCTCGAACTGGGCGATGCCGCCGATGGCACCGTCGAGCGGCAGGTTGGTCTTGGGGTCGAACTTCGTGGCACTGAACGGCTGGTAGGCGAACACACCCGTCAGCAGCGCGCCAACGATCCCGCCCATGCCATGCACGCCGAACGCGTCCAGGCTGTCATCATAGCCGAGCATGTGCTTCAGGCTGGTTGCCGACCAGAAGCATACCACGCCGGCCGCGATGCCGATGATCAGTGCCGGGCCAGGCGTCACGAAGCCGGAGGCCGGGGTGATCGCAACCAGGCCGGCCACGGCACCGGAGATTGCACCGAGCACCGAGGGTTTGCCCTTGGCAGCCCATTCGGCGAAGGTCCAGGCGATGGCTGCCGCCGCGGTTGCAATCTGTGTCACCGTCATGGCCATCGCGGCATGGCCGTCAGCGGCCACGGCCGAGCCGGCGTTGAAGCCGAACCAGCCCACCCACAAAAGTGCTGCGCCGATCACGGCGAACGCCAGGTTGTAGGGGGACATGTTCTCGGTGCCGTAACCCACACGCTTGCCGAGCACGATAGCGCAGACCAGGCCCGCGACGCCGGCGTTGATGTGCACGACGGTGCCGCCGGCGTAGTCCGCGGCAGCTGGCAGGCCGAACGCGCCCAGCGCCAGCCAGCCGGTTGGTGCCCACACCCAGTGCGCGATGGGCGAATAGACCAGCAACGACCACAGTACCATGAAGATGCACATGGCGGAGAACTTCATGCGATCGGCGAACGCACCGGCGATCAGCGCCGGGGTGATGATCGCGAAGGTCATCTGATACATCATGAACAGGCTCTCAGGGATCGTCTTGGCGGCGGCGCCGTCGGTTCCTGCACCCAGCGTGAACGGCTTGTCGAAGTTTTCGGCAATGCCACCCAGGAAGAAGCGGCTGAGGTCGCCGACATAGGCGGAGCCGTTGGTGAAGGCGAGCGAGTAGCCGGCAATCATCCAGGTGATGGTGATCAGGCAGCAGATGAAGAACGACTGCATCATGGTGCCAAGCACGTTCTTCTTGCGGACCATGCCGGCATAGAACAGCGCCAGGCCCGGGATGGTCATCATCAACACCAGCGCGGTGCTGGTCAGCATCCAGGCAGTGTCGCCACTGTCGATCTTGGCGGCGGCGGCAGCAGGGGCGTCTTCCGCCCAGGCCGGCAGCGCCATCAGCAATGGCAGCAGAGCCAGACCGGCTCCCGTGCCAAAGCGCTTCATCAGGGTTTTCATCAAGCAGGTTCCTTTGTCATTCAGCCAAAACCGTCCGGGGTAGAACCCGGATGCGGCGCCGTTCAGAGTGCTTCGGTGTCGGTTTCGCCGGTGCGGATGCGCACAGCGCGTTCCAGATCCAGGACGAAAATCTTCCCATCGCCGATCTTGCCCGTGTGCGCTGCCTTCGTGATCGCCTCCACCACCTGGTCGGCAAGGTCGGCCGCAACCGCGAGCTCGATCTTTACCTTCGGTAGGAAGTTCACGTGGTACTCTGCACCACGGTAGATTTCGGTCTGTCCTTTTTGGCGGCCGAAACCCTTCACCTCGGACACGGTGAGACCCTGCACACCCAAGGGGGTGAGCGCCTCACGCACGTCGTCCAGCTTGAAGGGTTTGATGATGGCCATGATGAGTTTCATGTCGCCCTGTTCCCGTTCTGGCTCTTGCAAGCCCGGCCGCGCCATCCAGTTGAATGCTCGTAGCCAAGGCTCCATCCCGAAGCCTATCAAGAACCGTGCCGCGCCCTGGAGATCGGTGGGAACAGGGGCAGCAGGCCATTGCCTCTTTTCTAAGCAGTCATAATGGGAAGCTAACACAATTGTCATGCGATCGATTGCACAACAAAGCGGCAGTTGCAGGGAAGACAGAATGACCGAACGGCAGCAGGTGGATGTTTGCGTGGTGGGCGCAGGCCCCGTGGGCGGCACGCTGGCCTGTGTTCTGGCCACCGCCGGCCTTCGCGTGGCGGTCATCGACCGCGCGCCGCTGCCGCCGATGGAGCATCCGGACTTTGACGGTCGCGCCTACGCCATCGCCGCCGGATCGCGGCGTGTTCTGGAGCGCGCCGGTCTGTGGGACCGCCTGCCTTTCCCGCCCGGCCCGATCCGCGACATTCGCGTGTCGGACGGCAAGGTGGGCCGCCCCGCCTCGCGCCTGTTCCTGCATTTCGACTCACGCGACGCGGGGCTCGACACAAATGAGCCCGCCTTCGGCTGGATGGTGGAGGCCCGCAGCCTGCGCATGGCGATCAACGCCCGGATGGCGGAGCTTGAACAGCTTACGGTGGTCGCGCCCGCGACCGCCCACGTCACCCGCAACAGCGAAAGCGCCCACATCCAGATCGAAGGTGGACCTGAGATTGCGGCGGCCTTGGTGGTCGCCGCCGAGGGGCGGACGTCAAAAATCCGCGACGAGGCTGGAATCCGCGTCACGCGGCTGCCCTACGGCCAGACCGGCATGGTGTTTGCCGTCGCTCACACGCTGCCACACAACGGCACGGCACTGGAGCATTTCCTGCCGGGCGGACCTTTTGCACAGCTTCCGATGGCCGGAACCGAAGGCGCGCCCAACCTGTCTGCCATCGTCTGGACCGAGCGCGACGCTGTCGCCAAGACATTGCTCGCGATGGACGATGCCATTTTCTGCCGCGAAGTGGCCCGCCGCCTTGGCTCGCATCTGGGAGATATCCGCATCCTCGGCCGCCGCTGGAGCTATCCACTCGGCGCACTGCATGCCGAGCGCTACATCGACACGCGCTTGGCGCTGGCCGGCGATGCTGCCCACGGCGTGCACCCGATCGCAGGCCAGGGCCTCAATCTCGGCTTTCAGGATGTGGGCGTGCTCGGCGAACTGTTGATCCAAGCCCATGCGGCGGGTGGCGACCTCGGCGATCCCACTCTTCTGCGTCGGTATCAGGCGCGGCGCCGTCCGGATGTGTTGCTGATGCTGGCCGCCACCGACGCGCTGGACCGGCTGTTCAGCACGAACAACCCGCTGATCCGTGTGGCGCGCGATCTGGGCATCGCCGGCGTACACCGGATGCCTCGCCTGAAGCGGATGTTCATGCGTCGGGCAATGGGGGCTTAGAGCAATATCGCCTGAGGTTGGTTCAATCTTGAGATAAGATTGCTTGATAAAACATAGAGACAGAGTGTGATGGCTTCACCGTCTTGGAGCTGTCACGCTCTCGGCCCACTGCCGCCTACTCCGGCTCGCGTGCACGAAACGTCACCACCATCACGTCGCGATAGGCCGGCTTTGCAGGATCGATCGGCTCCACGGCCGTCACACCATGGAACACCCGATGGTCGTCCACCAATGCCGCCTCGAAAGGGTGTTCCAACGTGAAACTGCCGAGATCGCTACCATCCGGAGCGTGGATCGTGGTCACGCCACGGGCGATATTCTCGCGCCGGATCATCAATACGAGCACAAAATCCACCCCGTCGCGGTGCCGACCCTCAGGCGTCGGCTGCCCGGACTCGTCGGTCCGCGCCTCGATGCGGAACTGATGCGTCTCGATGTGCCAAATACGCCCGGTCGCGATTCCGCCGAACAGACCCAGGCACGCCGTCAGAATGGATTGGAAGCTGGCGCTTGACGCCACACTGGCCGGGGTCGGCTCGAACCAACGCGCCACGCCGCCGTTCAGCCGATTGGTGGCCACCGTCTGATAATGCGGCTGGTGCGCCTGCCGCGCGATCACGCCGTGCCGCGCCTGGAACACGGCATACCGGCGACGCCGGTAACGACCGCCATCGGCCATGTAGTGGTCCTGCTCCATGCCGTCCCAACTGGCCGCGAGCGCGTCCCAATCTCCGAGCCCGCCGGATTTCTCCAGCCACGCGCGCGACGTGGCGGCATCGAGGAACGCAAAGCCGCCCTTGATCAGATCGGCTTCGGCATCTTTGCTGGGCAGGGTCACCACGGCTCCTATGTTTTGACGGGAATGGCCCCAGCAACTGCGGCAACCGTTGCAGCCTGGGCTGTCACAGGCACCGCAGCCGTATCGACGTCATTACTATTCGCCTCTGCCGGCGCCGGGACCATGCTCAACACGCGATGGCTGGTCATCGGCGATTCGATGGCGAGCTCGTCGAACCGGTATTTGATACGGCGGTTCAGCTCGCGCCCGACCGACCAGCGGCTGGCCGGCAGCGTCTTGATGCGGATGCGCAGGACCCAGGCGCTGTCGATGAACTTCTCCAGGCCCATGACCTCCAGATCGGCCAGGACCAGTCCGCGCCAGGGCTGTTCACCGCGCATCTGCGCCGCCAGTTCGCGCAGCAGGCCCGAGATGTGGTCGGGCTCCTCGTTCAGCCCGATGCTGACATCGATCACCGCAAAGCCGTAGTCACGCGTCGAGTTGGTTACCGTCGTCACCGCGCTGAACGGCACGATATGCACGGAACCATCCAGGGCGCGCAGCCGGATGGTGCGGATTGACAGATTTTCGACCGTGCCGCTGAGCCCGCCCAACGTCACCACGTCGCCCACCTGCATTGCGTTCTCCAACAACAAGAACAGTCCGGTGATGATGTCCTGCACCAACTTCTGGCTGCCGAAGCCGATGGCCAGGCCAATGACGCCGGCGCCGGCCAGCAGCGGTGCGATGTTGACGCCGATCTCACTGAGAATCACCAGCCCGGCGATCAGGCTGACCGTGACCAGCAAGGCCGTCCGAAGCATGGGAAGCAGGGTGCGCAACCGCGCCGAGCGGGCCAGCTGGGCGTTGCGGGCCAGTTGCGCCAGATGCCGGGCAATGGCCGCGTTCACCAGTTCCCACACTGCCAGCGAGATCAGGATCGTGGATGCGATGGTGCCAAACGCCATCACCACCCGGGCGCCCAGTTGGCTGGGTGCAAACCAGCCGAGCGCATCGAACCCCCAGGACTGAAACAGCAAAATGACGGCGACGGTCGTGATCACGAAGTTGACGGCGGCCCTGACGGCGGGGTGATACCCCGCAATCCGGCTTTCCATGCCGGGGTAGCGGTCGTCCAATCCCTCGATTGAGCGCAGCATCCTGTCCATCACGGCCTGGGCCGCGAGGCCGAGAAGCCATGCCACGCCGCCCACCACGACCGCCGACAGCATGATGTGCAACAAACGCGAGAAACCGTCCTCGATGCCAAGCGCCCACACCAGCCAAAGCGCCAGCAGATAGACGAGAATGATCTGATGCCAGGACGCTGCGAGCGCGTTGCGAAGCCCGGCCAGCGCACCGGTGCGGCCGTCCGGGGCCCGCAGGGCGTTCTTCATGCCCCGCCGGTTGCGCATCACGATGCGCACCACCAGCATGTAATCCACCAGCGCCGTCAGCTTCAGCAGCGCATCATGCGCCAGTTGATACAGACCGAACAGCAAGCCGGCCTCCGCCACCGCATACCCGGCCACGGCCACAGCGGACAACGTGGCAACCTCGCGCACCAGCACGCGCGCGGCGTGATCGCCGATCGGCAGAAGTCGGAGCTTCGAACTGGCCGGCGAGGCGACGGCGCGTGCGACGGACACCACCAGGCGCCAGACCACGTAGCCGTTCAGCGTGGCCAGAATGACCAGCCGGGACGTAAGCCCTCGCCCCATGCCGGCGGCCATGAGGGCATAGCCGGTAGCCACCACCACCACCACCGGCAGCACATCGAGCGCAAAAGTGGCAGCCATGAAAGGAAGCCTGCGCGCCAGGCCCACCGCGGACGCCCGCCGGCGCATCCATTCGGTCTGCCCGGCTTCGGCGTCGGCGATGCCCTGGACCGCCGCCAGGCCGTGGCCCGGCAGCGCGGGCGCCCGCGCCCGGATCATCTCGATCGGCCGGCGCAGTGCCCGCCGGGCCAGCCATTCCGCAGCTATGCCGGCCCCCAACACCACCAGCATGCGCCAAAGCGCATCCAGAATCGCAAGCTGGGTCTGCCGATCAGTGGCCAGTCGCGTCACCCAGGTCCAAAGCAGCGGAAAGTCGCTGACGGTCTGCACCACATGCACCACGTGGTCCGACAGTCCGGCGATCTGCTCGGACACGCCATAGAGCAACTGGGCGCCGACGCTGTTGGGCGTGAGGGCGATGACCGGCTTGGCGGCCGGCTTGTCGTCGTTCGTGGTGGTCGGTGCGGAGGCTGCAGGCAGAGGGGCAGGCTGGGCTGCAGGCAGAGGGGCGGGCTGCGGTGCGGGCTGGGCCGCGATCGCCGTGGGTTTTGGCGTTGCCTTTGCGATCGCCTCCAGCACGCTGATCAACCTGGCACGCTCGGCGTCGTTGCGCAGCACGTCCAGTGCGGCGCGCGCCTGCGCTGGGGCAAGGGGGGACGCGGGTGAGGCAGGCGGCGGCGTCTGGGCCCAAACGTGGCCAACCAGAACGCACATGCCGAGGCAGAGTGCGGCAAACCGGGCTGATAATGTTCTCATGGCCACGTTGGGGATCATGTCGCGCCCTTGCATGTCAACGTTTTGCTGCACCTGCACGATGCCGGAATTGGGGCAGTGGGGCTGTTCGTCCGCGTAAATCGGCATATATCAGGGTATGATTACTTTTCTGACAGTCCTTGTGGTGCTGGGCATGATCGGCACTCTCGCAATCCTTTTCGTCGGCATGGTCGGCATCGCCCGGCCGGGCAGCAGCCCGGCGCGGTCCAACCGGCTGATGCAGTGGCGTGTCATCTTTCAGGCCATCACCCTTGTGTTGTTCGCAATTCTGCTCCTGGTTCTGCGGCGTTGAGCACTGTTTGACTTGGCCCGATCCCCGCTCATAAGGTCCGCGCCATAAGCGGCTGATGCCACGCTTCGTTGCATCGCGCCCTATCATTTCGGAAGCGGCAAGGCAGACCATGAAGATCCTCGTCCCCGTCAAGCGTGTGGTTGACTACAACGTGAAGGTCCGGGTGAAAGCGGACGGATCGGGGGTGGAGACCAGCGGCGTCAAGATGTCGATGAACCCGTTCGACGAAATCGCCGTCGAAGAGGCGGTTCGCTTGAAGGAAAAAGGCGTTGCGACCGAGATCGTGGCGATTTCCATGGGCCTGGCGAATTGCGCCGAGACCATCCGCACCGCGCTCGCCATGGGGGCCGATCGTGGCATCCTGGTGGAAACCGACGTGGAGCTGCAGCCGCTGGCCGTGGCAAAGTTGCTGCGCGCCATCGCCGCCAAAGAAAGCCCTGGCCTGATCATCATGGGCAAGCAGGCCATCGATGACGACATGAACGCCACGGGGCAGATGCTCGCCGCCCTGCTTGGCTGGGGCCAGGGCACGTTCGCCAGCAAGGTTGCCATCGAGGGTGACAAGGCCACCATCATCCGCGAGGTCGATGGCGGGCTGGAAACCTTGACGCTGACGCTGCCGGCGATCGTGACGACCGACCTGCGCCTGAACGAGCCGCGCTACGCCTCGTTGCCGAACATCATGAAGGCGCGGAAAAAGCCGATCGAGACGATCAAACCTGCCGATCTGGGGGTGGACCCTGCTCCGCGGCTCACCACCTTGAAGGTGGTCGAGCCGCCGAAGCGCGTGGCGGGCACCAAGGTGGCCTCGGTGGCCGAACTGGTGGAAAAACTCAAGCTTGAAGCGAAGGTGATCTGAGCATGGCCGTTCTCGTCCTCCTCGACCACGAAGGCAGCACCATCAAGCAGCCCTCGCGTTCGGCCGTCGCCGCCGCTGCCGCACTGGGAGACGTCCACGTCCTTGTTGCCGGCACCAATCCGCAAGGTGCCGCCGCCGCCGCAGCGCTGCCAGGCATAGCCAAGGTGCTCACCGCTGCCGACCCCATCTACGACCACGCGCTGGCCGAGCCTTTGGCCGCCCTGCTGGTCGCACTTTCCCCCGGCTACACGCACCTGCTCGCGGGGAGCACTTCGATCGGCAAAAACGTGATGCCCCGCGTTGCCGCCCTGTTGGACGTGCAGCCGATCAGCGACATCTCCAGCGTGATCGATGCCGACACCTTCGTTCGGCCGATCTACGCGGGCAACGCGCTGGCCACCGTTAAAAGCAGCGACACCATCAAGGTCATCACGGTCCGCGCCGCCAGCTTTGACCCCATTGCCGCCACTGGCGGCAATGCCACCGTCGAAGCCGCCGCGCCAGTGGCTGACCCCGGGCTGTCCAGCTTCGTCTCCGCCGAACTATCCAAATCCGAGCGCCCGGAGCTCACCGCCGCGCGTGTGGTGATCTCTGGTGGCCGCGGCATGCAGAACGGCGAGAATTTCAAACTCCTCGACCCGATTGCGGACCTTCTGGGGGCTGCGGTGGGCGCTTCTCGGGCGGCCGTCGATGCCGGGTTCGTGCCGAACGACTACCAGGTGGGCCAGACGGGCAAGATTGTGGCGCCCGATCTTTACGTCGCCATCGGCATTTCCGGCGCCATTCAGCATCTGGCTGGTATGAAGGACAGCAAGGTTATCGTTGCCATCAACAAGGACGAGGAGGCGCCTATCTTCCAGGTTGCCGATTATGGCCTGGTGGCGGACCTGTTCACCGTGCTGCCCGAACTGAAGGCAGAGCTGGAACGCGCATGATCGGTGCGCCTGTGATCCGCAAGGTTGGCGTCATCGGCGCCGGCCAGATGGGCAACGGGATTTCCCATGTCTGTGCCGCCGCCGGCATCGACGTGGTCATGCTGGACGTGAAGGCGGACGCGCTGGCCCGCGCGATGGCCACGATCGGCCGCAACATGGACCGGCAGGTGACCAAGGGCACATTGTCGGCTGAGGCGAAGGATGGCGCACTCGCGCGCATCGCCACCACCAGCGACTATGCCCGCTTCGGCGACTGCGACCTGGTGATCGAGGCCGCCACGGAAAAAGAGGAGCTGAAGCGCAGCATCTTCAAGACGCTGGTCCCGCATCTGAGCCCGACCGCGATGATCGCATCCAACACCTCGTCCATCTCGATCACGCGCCTCGCCGCCGGCACCGACCGGCCGGAGCGTTTCATCGGCATGCATTTCATGAACCCGGTTCCGGTCATGAAGCTAGTGGAGATCATCCGCGGCATCGCCACCGACGAGCCGACCTTCCAGGCCACAGTGGCGCTGGCGGCCACATTGGGCAAAACCACGGCGGTGGCCGAGGATTTCCCGGGCTTCATCGTCAACCGTATCCTGGTGCCGATGATCAACGAGGCCGTTTATGCTGTGTATGAAGGCGTCGGCACCATCGCCAGCATCGACACCGGTCTGCGCCTGGGCGCCAACCACCCGATGGGCCCACTCGAACTGGCCGACTTCATCGGGCTGGATACCTGTCTGTCCATCATGCAGGTGCTGCACGATGGCCTGTCGGACAGCAAGTACCGCCCCTGCCCGCTGCTGGTGAAATACGTCGAAGCCGGCTGGTATGGCCGCAAAACCAGCCGTGGCTTTTATGACTATACCGTGACCCCACCGAAGCCGACGCGCTAAATTCCAGGCGGAGCCCTCCCGCTCGAAAAGCGCATTTGCCAGACAGGCACAATGCTGGCTTGGTTCGGATCATGACCTATCCTTTCTGGCTGCCACTGCTGCTGGGGTTCCTCTCAGCGGTCGGTCCGCTTTCGACGGACATGTATCTGCCTGCGTTCCCCGCGATCGAGGCGTCGCTTGGAATTCGGCTGGGCTCGGCGCAGGTGACGTTGGCGACCTGGTTTCTCGGCCTTGCGATCGGCCAGATCACCCAGGGCTCGCTGTCGGACCGTTTCGGCCGGCGCCAGCCGCTGATCGTGGCAACGCTGATCTTCACCCTGGCCAATATCGGCTGCGCCCTGGCCACCGACCTCGTGACATTATCGGTGATGCGGTTTCTGGCAGCCCTCGGCGGCTCTGCCAGCATGGTGATCCCGCGCGCCATCGTGCGCGACCTTTCGGAAGGCCATGCCGCGGCGCGGATGATGAGCAAGCTGATCCTCGTCAGCGGCGTGGCCCCCATCCTGGCGCCCACGCTGGGCGGATTGATGCTGAACTATGCAAGCTGGCACTGGATCTTCTGGTTTGCGGTCATCTATGGCGCCATATGCTGCACGCTGGTGGCGTTTTTGTTGCCGGATACGTTGCCCCCGGAGAAACGCGTAAAACAGAGCCTGTGGCGCATGGTGGCGCGTTATGGGGAAATTCTGTCCGAGCGCAGCTTTCTGACGCATGCGCTGATGGGCGGTTCAGGCATGTTCGCGATGTTCGCCTATATCGGCGGGTCACCGGGCGTGTTCATCGACGGCATGCATCTGCAGCCTTCGGTTTACGCCGTGATGTTCAGCTCCTGTGCGATCTTCTTTATCATCTGTTCACAGCTGAATCCGATGCTGTTGCAGCGTGTGGGATCGGACCGGATGCTGAGCTATGCCTCTCGCATGTTCCTGGCGGCCACGGTGGTGCTGATGGCCGTGGCGTTTTTGACCCGGCTGCTGCCGGGGGGCACGCAGTGGTGGATGATCCTGCCACCGGTGATGGTGATGATGGGCTGCCAGGGGTTCAACATGCCCAACACCACGGTGGGCGCATTGCAGCGTCACGCGGCCCATGCTGGCACCGCATCCGCGCTGATGGGCATGATGGGATTCTGCCTCGCGGCGATCAGCGGATTGCTGGTGGGGCAATTGAGCGACGGGTCCGCGCGCGCGATCGCGGTGCTGGCGTTGATCGGTTCAATTGGCGCCAATATCGCCAATCTGTATCGCCGGCGCGGTCTGGCGAAGGTTTGAGGGGCACAAAATGACGCTGATCGTGGGGATTTCCGCCTGCAACCGCATTATGAACGAATTGCACGTGCACTACGCGCCAGCCCGCTACGGCGAGGCATTGATGCTGTGCTCCGGCGCCCTGCCGGTTCTGCTGCCACCAGTTGGGGAGGGCATGCTGGCAATCCTCGACCGGCTGGACGGCCTGCTGCTGGATGGCAGCCCAAGCAATGTGCATCCTGCACTCTATGGCGAGACGTTCGACGCCACGCCCGACAAGCACGACCCCCAGCGTGATGCCACAACCCTGCCGCTGGTGCGCGAGGCCCTGGCGCGTGGCATGCCGGTTCTGTGCATCTGCCGCGGTGTGCAGGAACTGAACGTGGCCATGGGTGGCAGCCTGCACCAACAGGTGCACGGTGTGACCGACCGCCACGATCACCGGTCCGGTGCCGGCCTGCCCGCCACGGCAACACTCGATGAGAAATTCGGCTTCAAGCACAAGGTGGCGGTGTCCGGCCAGTTCGCCGCCATGGTGGGCAGCGCCGAGATCACGGTGAACTCCCTGCACGAACAGGCGCTGGACCGGATCGCCGACGGGCTGGTGGTGGAAGGCGTGGCGGAGGACGGCACGGTGGAGGCCGTGCGCGTGGCGGGGGCGGCAAGCTTTGCATTCGGTGTGCAGTTCCACCCGGAATGGCATGTGCGGACGGACGCCGCCAGCCGCGCCATCTTCACCGCGTTCGGCCAGGCCTGCGCGGCCTATGCCGCCGGCTTAAAGAAAGCCGCCTGATGGACCTGCATCTTGGCGGCAAACGCGCGCTGATCACCGGCGGCTCCAAGGGCATCGGGCGCGCTTGTGCCCTGCTGTTGGCCGAGGAGGGCGTCGACCTCATCCTGGTTGCCCGCGAGCCCGGGGCACTCGATCAGACAGCGCGTGACATTCGCGCCCGGCATCCGGTGTCGGTGCAGACAATCGCGGCCGATCTTTCCACCGATGGGGCCGCGGTGGCCGTGGCGCAGGACGCCGGTGCGATCGACATTCTCGTCAACAATGCCGGCGCCATCCCGCCGGGTGGGCTGCTTGCGGTGGACGACGCAACCTGGCGCCGCGCTTGGGACCTCAAGGTGTTCGGCTTCATTTCGCTCTGCCGCGCCGTCTATCCCACGATGGCGGCCAGGCGCGCCGGCGTGATCGTGAACGTCATCGGTTCAGCCGGTGAGAAGCTGAGCCCGAATTACCTTGCCGGCACCACGGGCAATGCCGGCCTGATCGCCTTCACCCGTGCATTGGGAACATCCAGCCCGGCAAACGGCGTGCGCGTGGTTGGCATCAATCCCGGTGCAACCGCCACGGCACGCATGGAAATGCTGATGCGGGATCGCGCCAAGGCCAGCCTGGGCGACGGCGATCGCTGGCGAGAACTTTGCGCCAACATGCCCTTCGGCCGCCCCGGCACGCCGGAGGAGATCGCCAACGCCGTGGCCTTCCTCGCCAGC
>JBBROR010000029.1:0-19023 GCA_038229175.1 Acetobacterales bacterium
AAGCTCGGCGGCGCCGGCCTGATCCAGGCGGATGTGGCCGTGGGCCTCGCCGTCACCGCTGCCACCACGCCGATCTGGCAGGGCGCATCGGGCGTGGGCACCGGCACCTGGAGCACGGCCAACGACTGGTCGAACAATGCTACACCAGCCAGTACAGACGCAGTATCCATCGGCAACGGCATCGGCGCGCTGAGCGGCAGCTATGTCGTAACCTTCGATCCCACCAGCGCCACCATCGCCTCGCTCATCGTGGATGGCGGCGTGGCAAGCATCGTGCCGGACCTGCGGATCAGCGCCATGCACAGCCTGTCGGTTTCCGGCAGCGTGACGGTGGGCAGCGGGCTGATCGAGGTGCTGGGCACGATGGCCGTGACAGGCGCGCTTTTCGCCAATGCACGGTCCGGCACCGGCATCAGCCTCGGATCCGGCGGGGTGTTGAGCGTGGGCGGCGCGGATGCGCTGGGGATCAGCTTCAGCGGCACCGGCGGCAGCCTTTTTCTGTCGGCCAGCGACAGCACGACTCTGACCACCGGCCTCATTGGCGGCATCAGCAACTTCAATGCAGGCGACACGCTTGAACTCTCTGGCCTCAGCTATTCCGCCGCCCTCGGCATCGCCTACAGCAGCCTCACCGCATCCATCTACAACGGCACCGTCAGCAACGTTGTGGCCCAACTGGCGCTGCAAGGTGGGTTTTCCGGCCTCGCCCTCGCCCGCGACACCACAACCGGCGGGACATTGATCGTCGCCTGCTACGTCCGCGGCACAAGAATAGACACGCCCGACGGCCCGCGCGCCGTCGAGGAACTGGCCACTGGCGACCGCGTCAGCACCGTGCACGGCCAGGCCCGGCCAATCGAATGGGTCGGGCGGCGCAGCTATGCGGGCGCCTTCCTGGCTGGGCAGGCAACGCTGATGCCGATCCGCATCCGAGCCGGGGCGTTGGGTCATGGCGTGCCCGTGCGCGACCTGCTGGTCTCGCCGCAGCACGCGATGTTCCTCGACGGCGCCCTCGTTCCGGCGTCGGAGCTGGTGAACGGCGTGTCGATCGTGGTGGAAACAAATCTGGACCGCGTCGATTATTTCCACATCGAACTGGCCGAGCACGACCTGATCTGGGCCGAGGGCGCTGCCAGCGAAACCTTCGTCGACGATGGTGGCCGCTCCATCTTTGACAACGCCGCCGCATATTGGCACCAGCATCCCCACCACGTGCGCCACGCCGCCCGCTACTGTGCACCGCGCCTGCAAGACGGCTACGCGCTCGAAGCCCTGCGCCAGCGCCTGGCCCAGCGCGCCGGGCTGGACGTGCCGGTGCCGCAGCCGGCAGAGCTCCACGGTTGGCTGGAAGTGGCCAACCCAGGCTCACGCATTGCGGCCGGTTGGGCACAGGACCCCGACAATCCAGAAGCGCCGGTCTGTCTGGACATCGAGATCGGCGGCGTGCTGGTGACGCAAACATTGGCCAACCGTCATCGCCCTGATTTCGAGGCCGCTGGCCTGGACCGCATCTGGTGCGGCTTTTATGCCGTACTTCCCGAATCGGGTGCCGGTGAAATCAGGGCGTTTCGCTCGATGGACCGCAAGCCCTTGCCCTTCGCGCACGCGGCCGGCCCGGCCGCCACCCGCGCCGCGTGAACGGAACCGCGCTCGAGGGCCATCTCGACGAGATCCAACGCGGCCTGCTGCGCGGCTGGGCCCTCGACCCCGCGATCCCAGACCAGCGCGTAAGCCTGCTGATCACCGCCGACGGCGTGTTGGTGGGCCGCGTTCTGGCGAACCGTTTTCGGCCACATCTGCACGCCACAGGGCGCAGCGACGGGCGGCACGGATTTGAACTTTTTATCGCGCCACCGCTGTCACCGTTGAAAACCCATGTCATCGGAGTGCGACGCGAGCAAGACGGCGCCCACGTGCCCGGCTCACCGGTGGTGATGGCCGGTGCCATCCATTTCGATCTGTCGATGCAAGGCCAGTTAGCGCAGATCCTGGCGGACGCGGCAGACCTGGCCGAGTTGGAAGAACGGCTGGCCTTCCTGGCCGCGCAAACCGAGACGCTGCTGCAACGCCACGCAACGCAGACCCGATCGGCGCAGGCCACGGATAGTCTGGCCCGGCATCGATTTCGCTGGGCCACGCCCGAAGCCACAGCACAGCCACCAGGCCGAACCGTGCTGTTGCTGGCTGAGACGATGCCACAGCAAAACAGCGACCACGTGGCTCATTTGGCGTTTGACCTGTACGGCCTGGGCCTTGATGTTTCGCTGGTTGCAGCGAACCACGCTGGCGCGCCACCACCCGATCTGCCCGCCATTCTGCATCACCCGCCATGGGTCGCATCGGTTGAGGAAACGCTGGCACGCCAAGCAGGTATTTTCGATGCGGTGGTTCTGTGCACATTGTCGGTTGCAGTTCGTTACGCAGGGTTGCTTCGTCATCACCAACCGCAGGCGCTGCTCTTTCTGGTTTTGCCACACGGGCTGCGGCATGACGCGCTGGCGTTGCAGGCGTATGATGAAAACCGCCCGGACCTGCTCGAACAGGCCGGCAAAGTTTTGGCACATGAGCTGCGCGCGATCCGGGACGTGGACGTAGTTGTCGGAGACATCAGCACTGTCGCCCATCTCGTGCCAGGCACCAGCAGCGCACTTGACCTCGCGGCAGCCTTCGCCGCTTTCAGCCCAACTCGATCTGATAGCGAATGAAGCCGCGATTCTTTGCCACCTTGTCGTAAAGCCGGCGTGCGGTGGCGTTCGCCTCGTGCGTCATCCAATAGAGCCGGCAGCAATCGTGCTGGCGTGACCATTCCGCCACGGCCGCGATCAGCGCGGCGCCAACGCCTTTGCCGCGCGCATCCGCGTGGGTGAACAGGTCCTGCAAATAGCAGACGTCAGGGGCCGAGGTGTTGGCATGGATCAGGAAATGGGTAATGCCTATCAGCTTCCCATCGATCTTGGCACCGAAGGCGTGCATGCGCGTGTCGTCCTGGAACGCGTTCCAGGCACGATCATACATCGCATCCGGCAGGCTGCGCTCGTAGAATGCCATGTAGGCGCGAAACAATGTTTCCCATTCGGGACGATCAGCGGGCGTGAGCTTGTCGATCGCGATCATGAGATAACCTCTCAACCAGGCGCGCGCAGACCCGCGCGACAATATGATCGTAGTAGTCGCAGAAGGCCATGGTATTGCACAGGTAGCCGGAGCGGCCCTGATCGACACCGCGCTGTGCTGGACCGGGGGGGCGGATAGCCGGTATGCCATGGTTATGAATGTGTCGATCGAATCGTTGCGGGTGCGCCTGCAGCGAAACCTGGGTTGGCTCTCTCTTGTTCTGCTGCCGGTCGTAATGATCTGGCCTGTGGCGTTCGGTCTGTCGCAGGATCCGATGGGGTTGGGTCTCGGGCTTTTAACAGGCGGCTATCCTGGCTGGCTGCCGGGGACAACCAACCTTGATCTCAATGTCGGCGCCACCACGCAGGCCCTGGGGCATCTGGCGGCCGAACAATGGCTGAGCGGCGAGGTGCCCTGGTGGAACCCGTATAACGGGCTCGGCATGCCGCTGGCAGGCGAGATGCAGGCTTCCGCGCTGTTTCTGCCGTTCGTGCTGCTGCTGCATTTCCAGAACGGGCCGCTGCTGATCAAGATCGCGTTGCAAATGGTGGCGGGGCCGGCGACCTATGCGCTGCTGCGTCGCCTTGGACTGGGTGTTTCGCTGAGCTGGATCGGCGGGCTGATGTTTGCGCTGAACGGCACGTATGCTTGGCTCGGCCATGCGCCGATGATGCCTATCGCCTTTCTCCCGCTGTTTCTGATCGGTATAGAGAACGCCCGGTCCGGTGGATTTCGGCTTCTCGCGCTGGCGCTGGCCTTATCGGTCTACGCAGGCTTTCCCGAGACCGCCTATCTCGATGGTCTGTTGGCGCTGGTCTGGGCTATTTGGCGATGGCGGCAGAGCGATCAGAAAGCTCGTTTCGTTCGCTGCGTGGCATTGGGCGGCGCCCTTGGCCTCGTGCTGGCGGGGCCGGCAATCTGGTCGTTCCTGCACATGCTCATTCATGGGTCGGTGCAGAACCACGCGATCCTATCATTCGCCTCGCCGAGTGAGCCGGCACCCACGCAGATTTATGCCGTATGGCTGTTTCCCTATCTGTTCGGCCCGTTGCAGGCCTTTACCCCGGCTGACGCCGATGGGGAGCTCGGCGGCCTCCTGGCCAATCTCGGAGGCTACCTGGGGATGGCGCCCCTGCTTCTGGTGCTCGTGGCGGTGAGCGGCACGTGGCTGCGGGGACTGCGACTGTTGCTTGCGGTGTGGATTGCACTTTGCCTCATTCGCACCGCAAGCGTGCCCAGCGTGGTGCAGGCAATCAACATGATCCCGATGATCAGGGAGACCATCATCTCGCGCTATGGCATTGCGCCCTGGCAATTTGCCTCCGTTCTGCTCGGCGTTCTGGCCCTGGCCGACTGGCAGGCGGGGACGGTCTCACGACGGCGCGTCTGGGCCGCGGCGACCAGTTGCCTTGTCATTGCATTCGGTGCGTTGTGGCTGGCCTTTCCACTGCTGCGACGGATGTCGGAGAGTGAACCAAAATTTTCCTTTTGGCCGATACTGTCGGTGCTGTGGGGCGTGCTGGTAGCCGGGGCCGTAACCTGTCTGCTGACGAGGCCTGCGCGGCCGTATCGGATGGCAGCGATGTTGGGCATCCTGACGGTCAACGCGGCAGCGATGTTCTGCCTGCCGATGCTGTCCGGCCCGCGCGGCATTTCGATCGACCGAGCGGCAATCTCGTTTCTGAAGGATCATATCGGGTTGCAGCGATTTTATACGCTCGGCCCCTACCGGCCCAACTATGGCGCCTATTTCGAGACTGCCCAACTTACACATGAGTATTTGCCGCTCCCTTCACTTTGGGGAAGCTATATTCAGACAGCGTTGGACCCGTCTGCCCATCTGATCATGTTTCGCGGCAACTATCCTCCAACGCCACCGGGACAGCCGACCCATGCCGATGAGTTCATCGCACATCTCGCCAACTTCAAGGCACTCGGGGTGCGTTACGTGCTGACCGAGCCTGGAGCAAACCCGTTTGTCTCGCTTTCGGGAAACCCGCCGCCGGCGCCGGATGCCGCGCCGCGCAACATTGGTTCAGGCCGATCGATCTCGGGCGGGGCGGCCCCGGGGCTGGTGCCGCCTTTGCGCGTCTATCAAGACAGCGTGATGGACATTTACGAGCTAGCCGATGCCGCACCGTATTTCGAAGCGCCAGATGGCGCATGCAGGCTTCACCCGGTGGACCGTCGTTTACTTACGGCGGACTGTGACCAACCCAGCACGCTGGTCCGGCGCGAGCTGTTCTTCTCCGGCTGGCGGGCGCGGGTCAACGGCTCGCCCGCGGAGATCACGCCATATCGGGATGTGATGCAGCAGATCGCCTTACAAGCGGGCGAGACGACGATCCGCTTCAGCTACGCGCCGCCGCTTTCGCGCAGCCTGTGGGTGCTGGCTGGGCTGGCGGCGCTGGCATTGCTGCCATGGCACCGTCTGCATCGCCGGAGCCCGAGGGATTCACCTGCCTGATTTTTTTATCCTGATTCAGAGTTTGTTGCATTCTCAGGGGTTGTCGCCGATCGGCCAGCGCCAGCCGTTCGGCCAGAACTCGACATTGTAGGCGTGATCTTGACGCCACCGCGCCACCTCCGCGGACCACGTGGACCCGTCCGAGAAGCCCGGCGGCACCCACATGAAGTCGTTCATGCCGATGCAGATGATCCAAAGTGTCACGCAAGTGGCGATCCGCCGTGTCCCGAGGCCGCCGGTATGGGCGAGCGCCAAGACGACAAGGCCGAATAACGCCGACGGCACATAGGCATAGCGGTCACCGAACGAGATCCCGAGCAGGTCGATATGCTGGCCGAGAGCGCCGAAATAAGACATCGCCATCACCAGCGCACCCGCTGCCAGCAACCATTGCGAAAACGCGTCACGCGTGGTCACGACTGCGGTTGCGATCAGCCCGGAGGCCGCGACGCCGGCCAACATCTCAGGCCAAAGCGACTGGCGGCCGCGAACCATATCGATCAGTCCGGCGGTGAGGCGGCTGGCATGGTCGAAACCGAGCAGCGGCAGCAGAACATGCTTCTCGTAAATGACCAGCGCCAGCAGGCGAGGTCCAATACCGATCCCGCGCGCGGGCTCTGGGTGCAAAAAAACCATCAGGACCTGGACAGCCGCCATGGCTGCGAGCAGCCCGCCTTGGCCCGCCCGCCCCCATGACCGTTCGATCGCCGCCCGCAGCAGGAACAACGGCGCCAAAAATGTGGAGGCCGGCCCGCTCAGGGGCGCCAGCACGATGATTGCGGCGCGGAGCCAGCCGATCGAGCCCCCACGCAGAGGGCTCGCCAGGATCAACGCCACACAAAGGCAAAGATGAAACTGACTGGTGATGCTGTTCAGCCAGACCTCGCCGGATCCATGTGGGATCAGCAGCATCAACAACGCCAATCCCAGGGCCCAGCGGTCGCGCAGCCAGGATATGCCGCTCGTCATCAGCAGGATCGCCGGCAACAATTGTATCACCAGGGCAAAGCCGGTGCTTATCCAGGGTGCCGCTTCAAGTGGCACCAGCCTTGCCGCGAGCAGCCCTGCGATGCTGGCCGACAGGTTCAGATAGCCGGTGTGAACGGCGAACAATGCATCTGGCCATGACTCGAGCCGTGCATTGCGGAAATAAACCGCGCCCTCCTCTGCCCAGAACCGGCCCTTCAGCCAGATGTTGGGAATGCGAACTGCAATCAGTAGCGCATAGAAAAGCAGCAGGACGGCACAAAAACCCGGTGCGGCCACCACGCGGCGACCCCGGCCGAACACACCGGGCACGCCATCACGCGCGGCCCTGCCGCAAACGGCATCCATCTCAGTCGGCTGTCACGAACAGGTAGCCGCTCAGCAGCCGTTTGGCCTCGTCCAGCACGGCGGTGCGCGCGGCGTGGTCCGGCTGCTCGAAGGCGAAGGCCAGAAGTCGGTCGCCGATTTCGGTGGCCATGCGCAGGCGGAAGGCGAGGCCGGGCGAGGGTTCGATGTCGAAGGCGCCGGAGATGAAGTCCATCACCATGTCGGACACCTGCTGGCCAGCATAATCGTCTCGGGTGGGCCTGCTGATGTAACGACCACCTCCCCCGTTCAGGCCGAGAGGCGCACCGAAGGCCACGGTGCGGAAATCCGGGTTTTGGTCCAGATATCCCACGAAGGCGTCGATCACGAGACACAGGAACACCTGCGGCGTTTCCGGGAAATCCGCCATGATCGCGGCACCCATTCGCCCCTGGAACAATTCCATGTGGCGCACCGCGATGGCATCGACGATGGCCTGCTTGTCTGGGAAGAAGCGATACAGCCCACCCACGGACATGCCGGCCTCGACGGCGATCTGGGCCGTGGTCAGCGCCTCGATGCTCACGCCGCGGCCGAGCAGGGCGGTGGCGGCGGCCAGCGCGCGGGCCACGGTTTCCTGGCTGCGTTCCTGGACGGGCGATCGGCGGGTTGCGGTCTGGCTCATTTTCGATGTTTGACACGGCAGCTTCGTGATGCCAATACGCGAATACGACGTCGCATTCGTGTGGCGCACTGCAACAAGGATATGTCCGATGGCCGTTCCCATTCATCAGGCGCTTCGCGTCGGCGCCTATGTGGTCAAGCAGCATCTGATTGGCCGCAAGCGATATCCGCTGGTGCTGATGTTGGAGCCGTTGTTCCGCTGCAACCTGGCGTGCGCCGGCTGCGGCAAGATCGATTATCCCGCCGAAATTCTGAACCAGCGGCTTTCGGTGGCCGAGTGCCTGGAAGCGGTGGACGAATGCGGTGCGCCGGTGGTGGTGATCGCCGGTGGCGAGCCACTGCTGCACAAGGAAATCGCGGAGGTGGTGCAGGGCATCATCGACCGCAAGAAGTTTGTGATCGTGTGCACGAACGCGCTGCTGCTCGAAAAGAAGATGGACCAGTTCAAGCCGAACAAGTTCTTCTCCTGGTCGGTGCATCTGGATGGCGACAAGGGCGATCATGATCGCTCGGTGTGCCAGGACGGCGTGTATGATCGCTGCGTGTCGGCCATCGCCAAGGCGAAGAAGGCCGGTTTCCGCACCATCATCAACGCCACCTTGTTCAACAACGCCGATCCGGAGCGCCAGGCGCGCTTCTTCGACGACGTGATGGACATGGGCGTGGACGGTATCTCGGTGTCGCCGGGCTATGCGTATGAGCGTGCGCCCGACCAGCAGCACTTCCTCAACCGCAACGCCACCAAGGAGCTTTTTCGCAGCATCTTCTCGCGCAAGAAGCCGGGTGCGAAGAAATGGGAATTCAACCAGTCCAGCCTGTTCCTGGACTTCCTGGCCGGCAACCAGACCTATGAGTGCACGCCCTGGGGCAACCCGACGCGCAACTATTTCGGTTGGCAGAAGCCTTGCTACCTGCTCGGCGAAGGCTACGTCAAAACCTTCAAGGAGCTGATGGACACCACCGAGTGGGACAAGTACGGCACCGGCAAATACGAGAAATGCGCGGACTGCATGGTCCATTGCGGCTATGAGGCGACCGCCGTGACCGAGGCTGTCACCAAGCCGTGGAAGATGCTGTCGCTGGGCCTGACCGGCATCAAGACATCGGGCAAAATGGCGCCCGACCTGTCGCTTGCCAATCAGCGCCCCGCCGAATACGTGTTCAGCGCCCATGTGCAGAACGCGATGACGAAGCTAAAGCACGCCCCTAAGGTCACCGAGCTCGAAGACGCGGCGGACTAAGGCCGACCTGGCCCTGGCCGCGTCGCGTCCCAACGCGATGAGGCCGGGGATCTGGGCCGGATGGCGGAGGATAGAGAGGGCCACGCGGCGTGCCGCGATGGCCCCTTTTTCGTTCAGCGCCACGCAGGCCGCCGGCGGAAGGTCGCGGTCCGCCGGGTCGCAGATCGCGCGCAGCACGGCGAAGGAAATCCCATGCCGTTCGGCCACGCGCGCAACGGCGCCGGATTCGAGGTCCACCGCGCCGCAAAGCGTGGCGCGGCCCAAGGCATATTTCTCGGCGGCTGACGTAACGATCTCCGCCTCGGCCGCGAGCATGCCGCCGGACCAGCCGCCAAGCGCTTCGGCGAGCCTCGCGTTGGTAGGCCGGATCCGACCGGCTTCGACCACCGCAAGCGGCACGACAATAAGGCCAGGGCGAAAATCAGGATCCAGGCCACCGGCGAGGCCGAAGCTGATGAGCGCGGTGGCGCCTTCGGCCACCAGCTTTTCAGCGGCAAGTTCGGCGCCCCAAGGCGTGCCGCCGCCGGCTTTTACGGGGACACCAAGTTTTTGGGCGATCCGGGCCTCGGCGGTGAGGCCAGTTATAATGGCGATCATAAAGGTCGAGCGGTCAAAAGCCCCAGGCCACCCGGGGATCGTTGGTCTGACGCAGGTTGCGGTAGCGCGCCATCGCCATCAATGGAAAAAACAGCTTGTAGCCGTGGTAGCGAAGATAAAACACCCGGGGGAAGCCCACTGCCGTGTAGGGCTCCTCATCCCACTCGCCATCCGCCTTTTGCGTGGCCTGCAGATACGCGATGCCGCGCGAGACCGCCGGATGGTTCGATTGCCCGGCTGCCATGAGGCCAAGCAACGCCCAGGCGGTCTGCGACGGATTCGACTGATGGTACGCACCGCGCGGGGCATCTCGGTAGCTTTCGTTGTCCTCCCCCCAGCCGCCGTCATCGCGTTGGGTTTCCAACAGGAAGCCGGCGCCCCGCGCAATCGCCGGGTCCACATGCGAAATCCCTGCGGCGTTCAGCGCGCACAGCACCGACCACGTGCCGTAGATGTAGTTGGTGCCCCAACGGCCAAACCAGCTTCCGTCGTCCAACTGCTCGTCCCGCAGCCAGGTGATGGCGCGGGCCATGGCTGGAAGCTCCACGTCATGCCCAAGCTGCGCCAGGAATGACACGCAACGCCCGGTCACATCCGACGTAGACGGGTCCAGCAGTGCACCGTGGTCGGCGAAAGGAATATGGTTGAGGTAATATTTGTTGTTGTCAGCGTCGAATGCGCCCCAGCCACCGTCGCGGCTTTGCATGCCGAGCACCCAGGTCTCGGCACGACCGATGCTGTCGGCATGGGCCGCGGGGTCTTCGCGGTGCAGCAGCATGCCGACCACGGCGGTGTCGTCCACGTCGGGATAATGCGGGTTCTCGTACTGGAAGGCCCAACCGCCCGGCGCCAGGCCGGGGCGTTGGCGAGCCCAGTCGCCCAGCACGTCGTTGATCTGCTTGCCACGCAGCCAGGCGTTGGCGGCCGTGACGCCCGCGGCGGCGTCCCCCTCGGCCTCAGCGATCGCATGACCAGCCAGCGATGTGTCCCAGACCGGGGACAGGCAGGGCTGGCAGTAAGCGCTGGTGTCACCGATGACGAGCAGCTTGTGCAAGGACGCCCAGGCAACGGCCGCGTCCGGATGATCCGGCGAATAGCCAAGGATGTCGAACATCATCACACTGTTGGCCATTGCGGGATAGATGGCGCCCAGGCCGTCCTCGCCGTTCAGCCGTTCGGTGACGAACGCCACCGCGCGCCCCACCGCGCGCTCGCGCAGCAATTTCGGGAACCATTTCTCGGCCTGGAACAGAACACGGTCGATAGATTTGAACGCGTGGCCCCAGGTGGAACGGAACGGACCACGGATCCAGTCAGTGATGTCAGCAGGCGGCGCCAGGAACAGTTCCGGCACGTGAATGCCGCGCGGATTGCGGGCGCAGGGCTTCAGTGACATCAGCACCAGCAAAGGCGTGGTCACGGTGCGCGACCAGTAGCTGATCTTGTCCAGATGGAACGGAAACCAGCGTGGCAGCAGCATGATTTCGACCGGCATCACCGGCACGCCGCGCCAAGGGATCTCGCCGAACAGCGCCAACTGGATGCGGGTAAACACGTTGGTGCGTTCGGCACCGCCAGCCGCCAAAATCGCCGTGCGGGCGCGGACCATATGCGGTGCATCGATGTCGTCGCCGATCATCTTCAGCGCGAAGTAGGCCTTTACACTCGCCGACAGGTCGAATGCGCCATCGTAGAACAGCGGCCAGCCGCCGGTTTTGCACTGGATCTGGCGCAGATAGACCGCGATCTTGGCTTCCAGCGCCGGGTCGGTGCGATCCAGGAAATGTTGCAACAGCACGAATTCGGCGGGAATGGTGGCGTCCGCCTCCAGCTCGAACACCCAGTGGCCATCGGCGTTCTGGCGCTGCGTGAGCGCATCGGAGGCCCGGCGGATGGCCGATTCGAGGGATAGCGTCGGGGCAAGGGCGTCCATCATCCGTCCGTTACGCGGCCGACGACAGCAACGCCTGCGCGGCAGTTTGGCCGGACCTGATGGCACCTTCGATCGTGGCGGGCAAGCCGGTTGCGGTGAAGTCTCCCGCAACTGCGAAGTGCGACAAGCCGATTGTTGCGTGAGGGCGCTTCGCCTCGTTGGCCCTATTGGCCACAAAAGTAGCACGTTTCTCCTTCACAACACGCATAGGAGGCATAGGCGAGGAAATATCCAACGTCTTTTCAACATCTTGCCAAACCAATGCGGCTATTTCCTCGGAGGGCACGTCGAGCAGCCGATTGGCGGCCGAAATTGTGACGGAGACGATTCCCGGCTTGATGAAAATCCATTCAGCCGTTCCGCCGACCAGTCCAACGAAACCGGCGCGGCCTGGTTCCGCTTCGAGGCGGAAATGGATGTTCAGGATCGATTCGAATTGATCGGGCACCTCAAGATCCGGGACGAGTTCGCCTGCAACCCATGCGGGCACTGCCACCACCACCGCAGCGTCCGGTGCGAGTAAAATTGGCCCGGATGCGAGGTGCAGCGCGGTGACGCGATTATCCTCGATGCCGAGCGACGTGACACGGCTGGACGTGCGCAGCATGCCGCCGCGGGCTTCGAGCCATGCAATGGCGGGATCGATGAAGCTTTCCGACAGGCCAATCTTCGGCACCAGCGGCACACACGCCTCGCCACCGCGCAGCAACGAGCCTTCCACCACGGCCCACATCAGCGAGGCCAGCGCCTCGTTGGCCGGCGTGTTGAGGCCAGAGACGGCGAGCGGTTCCAGCAGGCGACGATAAAGCGCGGTTCCCCCAATGCAAGATTCGACGGACGCGCCTGGTTGGGAGAAGCGCAGGCGCAAAAGAGTAAAATAATCGGACAGCCGTGTGCCGGGGACCCGGCGGGTAAAGATCCACCAGGGGATGCGGCCCGGGCCGGGCTCGACCGTCCATCGCTCCATCGTTTTGAGGTCGACGAAAGGGATATACGCGGTGCCTGGGCCGCCCATCGTGTCCCGAGAGCCGATCACTGAGAGAAAGGCCATAGCAGCATCGTTGCCGGACAGCAGCAGATGGTTGCCGTTGTCGATCCTGGCACCCAGCGCCTTGTCGAAATACGAGCGGCAGCGGCCCCCGGCGGCGGGGCCCGATTCGTAGAGCGTCACGCGGCGGCCCGCCTGGGTCAGCGCTATGGCAGCCGACAACCCGGCCAGGCCCGCGCCGATGATATGGACGTGGCTCACAGCATACCGTGGCGAACAGCGATCCAGATTTTTCGCAGCTTCGACACGCGTACTGGATCAGCCAGCCGATTCCAGCCGCGCGCTTCGAGTTTGTCGAGAATGGCCGCGTAGCTGGCGCCCATGACACGGGCAGGCTTCATGGCTCGCGCGTCGCATTTCGCCATCTCGGCCGCAGCGTCGTTGAAATGCCGGTGGGCGCTGGTGGCCACCCGGGCGCAGACGGACGGCAAGCCGGAATGGGCCAGCGCCAGATGCGGATCGAGCGGCACACCAGCCTGCTCCAACCATTCGCGTGGCAGATAAAGCCGGTCCCGCCCGGCATCCTCGTGCACGTCCCGCAGGATATTGGTGAGTTGCAGGGCGCGGCCGAGATACCAAGCCACGCGGTCCGCCTCCGCCGAGCTATCACCGAAGGCACGGACAGACAGGCGACCCACGGCGGCCGCGACGCGGTCGCAATACAGATCCAGCATGGCAAGGTCCGGCGCCACGATCACCGTTTCGGCATCCATCTGCATGCCGTCGATCACCGCCTCGAAATCCTGCTGGCGCAGGCCGTACGCTTCGATGGCGCGGAGCAGCACGCGTTCGACGGCACCATCGGCATGCTTTGCGTAAAGGCGCTCAACGCGGTGCCGCCACTCGTTCAGCCGGGGCAGGACGGTGTGGAACGGCGCAGGATCGTCGGCGATGTCGTCCACAATGCGGCAGAAGGCATAGATCGCATACATCGCCATGCGCCGGTCCGGCGGCAGGATGCGCATGCCGCGATAGAAGCTGGTGCCGGCGCGGCGCACAATGGTTTCGACGGCGTCGAGGTCTTGCTGGGTGGCGCCCAAAGCGGTCATGGCAAAAACCTCAGGGCGGAGACGATGCTGAACACGGCGTCGGTTTTTGTCAGTTTTACGCGCCGTGCCACAGGGTCGCCGCGTCGCAGGCGTGCGGTGAGACGCAAGGCGAGGCGGATGATGATCGCCGTTTCCACCCGCAGCCGGCGATCGCGGACATGGCGCGGAAGGCTCTCGCCGGCGGCGTTGAGCGCGTCGCATTCATCGAGCAGGCGCGTGAAGACCCTCCGAAGGCCCGGCGTCTCGGCATCTCCCAAAACGTCGTCGATACCGGTGCCGGCCTCGCGCATCCAGTCGTCCGGCAGATAGCAGCGGCCAATCCCCAGAAGGTCTTTCTGGCAGTCCTGCACATGGTTCAGCACCTGCAAGGTGGCGCACAGCGCGTCCGACGGCACCCATGAGGCGCGATCCTCGAGGTGGAGGTCCAGCACGTGGCGGCCCACCGGCATGGCGGAGTAACGGCAGTAGTCATAGAGCTCCTGCCAAGTGCCATAACGATGCTTGGTGGCGTCCTGGCGGAAGGCGATCAGCAGGTCGCGGGCGTGTTGGGACGACACGCCAGTTTCGACGAGGCTGCGGCGCAGGCCAATGGCAGAAGGGGAGCCGATATCGCTCTGCCCCATCAGCACCGCTTCCATCACGTTGAGACGCGCGATTTTGTCATCGGCTTCAAGCGTTTCGTTGTCGGCGATGTCGTCGGCGTTGCGGGCGAACATATAAAAGGCGTGCACATGCGGGCGCAGATCGGGCCGCACAATGGCGCCCACCGGGAAGTTCTCATCACTGCTGCCCTTGCCAGACCACAGTTCGACGTTTTCCATGGTGGCGCTCATCCAGCACTCCCCTTGTAGGCGCGGCTTTTCCACACGACGCCGCGGCCGCGATGGTGATCGAGCGCCGAGCCGATGGTGGCGGCCATGTAGAAGCACGCGATCAGTGGCAGCGCCGGCGCCCAGAGCGGGCTGAGGCCGAAGCGACGTAATGTGGGCCAAAAGGTGATGGCCATGACGATCCAGGCCAGGCCGCCGATGCCGGATCCCGTCAGCATGGCAATCGGCGGCACCAGGAAAAGCAGCACCATGCCAAGAATCGACGCGATCAGCACGAGCGGCGAGCATTTCAGTTGGACATAGGCGGAACGTGCGATCATGCGCCACACATCGGCCCAGTGCGGATAGGGCCGCACCGAGCGGGCGAGCGTGGAATGGCCGAGCCAAATACGTCCGCCGCGCTTTACACGTGTGGCCAGCGCCACATCGTCGATCAACGCGCCGGCCAGGGACGCGATTCCGCCGACGCGGGCCAACGCCGCCCGGCGGATCAGCACGGTGCCACCGGCTGCGGCAGCGGTGGCTCGCAGGCCGTCATTCACCCAGGCGAAGGGGTAGAGCATGGCAAAGAAATACACGAAGGCCGGAATCAGCGCGCGTTCGGGCAGGCTTTGACAGCGCAGTTCAACCATCTCGCTGACCATGTCGACGCCGGTGGATTGCAGCTGCGCCACAAGGCTTGAGAGATGCGCCGTGTCGTGGACGATATCGGCATCGGTGAGAAACACCAGATCGGTATCGCTGGCGGCCACGCCCTGATGGACAGCCCATAGTTTGCCGGCCCAGCCCCGCGGGCGTGCTGCGCCGTCGACCACGGTCAGCCGCTCGCTGCCAGGAAGCGCGCGGGCAATGGCGGCGGTGGTGTCGGTGCTGTTGTCATCGACCAGGATCACCCGGAACACACCGGCATAATTCTGCGCCAGCAGCGAGGCGATGCTGGCGGCGATGCCTTCCGCCTCGTCACGCGCCGGGACCACGATGGCCACGCTGGGGAAGGACCACGGCGTGGCCTTGCCCAAACGCTTGCCGCCCTTCCAGAAGCCGCCATGCACCAAAGCGAGATAAAGCCAAGCGATAAGCGAAAAAATCGCCAGCGTGGTCACTTGCCATGGGCCCGGAACCAGGCCACCGCATCCGCCACGGCGTCGCGCGCCGGACGCGGGCGAAAGCCGAGTTCGCGTTCGGCCTTGGCGCTGGAGAAGAACATCGTCTTGGCCGCCATGCGCAGATGGTCGCGCGTCACCAGCGGCTCGATGCCGAACCGTGCCAGGGCTTCGCATACGATCGCCACCGGCCATACCGCCTCCCGCGGCAGGCGCAGGCGGTTCTGCCTTCGGCCGGTCACGTCGTCCACCACCGCCAGAAGTTCCTGCAAAGTAAGGTTGTCGCCGCCCAGGATGTAGCGCTCGCCCGGCTCGCCATGCTCCAGCGCCAACATGTGTCCCTCCGCCACGTCATCCACATGCACCACGCACAGCCCGGTCTCGACGAAGGCGGGCATGCGGCCGGTTGCGGCGTCCGCGATCATGCGGCCAGTGGGGGTCGGCTTGATGTCGCGCGGGCCGATGGGGGCGGCGGGATTGACGATCACCACTTCCAGGCCTTCGTGGGCCACCATTTTCAGAACGGCCTGTTCGGCACGGTATTTCGACTTCTTGTAGATGCCGACGACGTCATCATCGGTGACCGGCGTGGCCTCGTTGGCGGGTGTGCCGTCCTTGGTCAGGCCCAAGGCCGCCACCGAACTGCAATAAACCATGCGGCCCACGCCGGCCGCCTGTGCCGCGCGGAACAAAGCGATGGTGCCGTCCACATTGGCGCGCAGCATCGCAGCCGGGTCCGGCACCCAGATGCGGTAATCCGCCGCCACATGCATCACATGGTCGCAGCCAGCCACGGCGCGGGCGAGCGAGGCGGGATCGGTGAGATCGCCTTCTGCCAATGTCACGTCCAGCCCTTGCAGGTTGGCGCGATTGCTGCCGGGGCGAACCAGCGCACGCACCTGATGCCCGCGCGCCAGCAAGGCGCGCGCAACGGCGGAGCCCACGAAGCCGGTCGCACCGGTTACGAGTGTCAGCTTTGCGGTCACCGCCTGGCCCCTGAATTCGAGCGCGCCGTATAGCCGGTTTCGCCGGTTTCCTAAAGAGACGGGTGCGCGCGGATGAATGCCACTGTGTCGGCCAGGGCCGGCGCCTTGCCGTCGAACAGCGGTGCGAAGCTGGTGATGATGCCGATATGGCCCACGCCGGGATACACTTTCAGGGTTACGTCGCCACCGGCAGCTTTCACCCGCGACGTCATGGCGGTGGAGTTGCGCAGATAGACGGTGTCGTCGGCATCGCCGTGCAGCATCAGCAGCGGCGGGTTCTTGCCGTCGGCGAAATTGATCGGCTGGGTGGCCGCGGGGTCGGGCGCCTGGCCGAATGCCGCAATGGTGGACCTGTCGGTGAAGGGGAAAAAATCAGCGGGAGTGGCCATGCAGACCACACCAGCCAGTCTGCTGCGATCGTAGCCCTCGGCGGCCAGATAATGCGGGTCGACCGCCAGCATCAGCACGTCGTAGGCGCCGGCGGAATGGCCCACAAGGAAGACCCGGTCCGGATCGGCGCCCCATTCGGCGGCATGGGCGTGGGCGAAGGCCACGGCGCGGGCGTTGTCTTCGAGGAACGTCGGAAAATGCACCTCCGGCACCAACCGGTAGTCCGGCACCGCCACCACCATGCCCGCACGTGCGAGCGGAGCGGCCACGAATTTATAGTCGTTCTTGCTGCCGTCCTTCCACGCGCCGCCGTAGAAGAACACGACCAGCGGCAGCTTCGCGGCGCCACCCACCGGTCGATACACGTCCATTCCCCCACGCGGGCCGGGTGCGAAGGCGATATCGCGTTGGATGGTTAGATCGTCGGTTGAAATCGTGGCGTTGAGCGCATTGACAGGCGCGCAGGAGGGAAGGACGGCGGAAGCCAGCAGCAAAGCCGTGGCGCGGAGAAATTTGCTCATAGTCCCCCTACGATACACGACGCGTTTTGGTTTCAAACCCGGCTGCCACTTTCAATCCAGACATGTTGCCCGATCCTGACCCGCGCCACACGCTGGCCGTAGCCATGGCCGCTGGCCTCCCAGGTTTCCGGGCTGAGACTGGCGACCGGCGCCACGGCATCATGAAACGTTTCGCCGAGCACCCGTCCGTCCATGCCGGCAGCCCCCGGAATATCGAGCAGCGCCAGCACGGTTGGGGCGATATCAACCAGGCCGGCCGGCCAGTCGGACGCGGCGCCGCGGCGGATCAGGCTGCCGCCCAGCATCAGCACCGTCGACATTTCTCCCAGGTTGAGGCCGCCATGTGTGCCAGCGCCTCGTTTGAGTTCGCTGCTGGCTTCCAGCAACGTGGTGCCGGGCAGGCCGGTCGGGCCGGGATTGCCCGTGTTGCGCAGGGTGTAGAGCACGTGGCCGGCGCGGGGATTGTCCACCAGCACGGCGCTGCGCGGCAGGGCGCCATGCGGCGGTTCCGCGATGTCGGCGGTGAAGACGTTTCCAATCCAGTCCTGCCGCATCAGGAATTCCGCCACCTCGACGATATGCTCGCACGCACCGTCCGGCACCATGATGCCGCCGCCACCGATATAACAGCCGGCAAGCGCTGGCTCGGCTTCGAAGATCGCCTTGGCATCGGCGTATCCCTCCACCGTGATGTGGCCGTGATCGGATGCCACGATGATCTGCAGCACGTCGCGCATCGGGCCGGACTGCCAGTCATCGAGAATGCGCCCGAAGGCGGCGTCCACAAGGCGAAGCGTGGCGCGCTGCGCGTCGGTGTCCAGGCCGAGGTAATGCGCCGAGGTGTCCGGTTCGCACAGCCAGATCACGCTGGCGGCGGGCGGGTCGGGCAGCATCTGGCTGCGCCACGCATCGGCGATCCACACCGCGCGGTCGGTGGCACCGGGCGGCGGCGGATCCAGTCGGGCCAGCACCGCCTGACCGGCGATGGAGGTGAATTGTGTCCCGTGGCCGCTGACCACCACCTGGCCGTGACGATCGGCATTCGGCGCGAGAAGAAAAGTCTGGCCAGTGGTGCCACTGCTGAACACCGCAAAATCTCGGCCCGCCTCGGCCAGGATGTCGGAAAGACCAGAGCGCAGCAGAATGGGCTGACCCAACTCCTGCTCCAGCGCCCGCAGCACCTCGCCGTTGCCGGTGTTGACCATGCGGGAGGGGTCGACGGGGTGAAACATCGCGTTCGCCATCAGCCCATGCCGGCGAGGATGGCACCCGGTGGACACCGACGAAGTGCAGACCCGGGTTTCCGACGGAAACACCGAATGGGCGCTTCGCATGGTGGCGCCCCAGGCCGCGAAGCGCACCAGATTGGGCGTGGTATCCGGCCGGATCATGTCCGGCCGCAGCCCGTCGAACACCACCACCGCAACGCATTTGCCCCTATCCGCCATCTGTCCACCCGTCCTCGTTTCGCCCGAACTAAACTTCGCAGACTGCGCTGCTGTTTCAGATTGATGAAGATTCCATGACGATGAAAGTGGCGCCATCAGAAACGCGGATCTTCCGGCGCGGGCGGTGCGGCTGCTAGGGTCGGGCGTGACCCGCGCACTTACCGTTTCGCCATGACCGTTTATCCTTTGCAGGCGTTGGCAGTGGTGGCGGCGTTCCTGTTCGCGCTGGGGCCGGTTGTGGCCTTGGCCGGGCCACGGTTCGCGGCCTGGGGATCGCTTGCGCTGTGCGGCGTAGGCGCTGCGGCAGCCCTGGTCTATC
>JBBROR010000030.1:0-18875 GCA_038229175.1 Acetobacterales bacterium
ATCGGCTGAAATCATTGGTGAACGCTTGCGCTGGCTGGGCATTCTTGAGGATGTGAAGCTGATCGATGGCGACCTGATCGACCTTTCCAGCTGCATCCGCAATCTGGAGACCGCAAAGCCGGACGAGATCTACAATCTCGCAGCGCAGAGCTTCGTGGCCACCTCGTTCCAGCAGCCGTTGCTGACCGGCACCGTGACCGGCCTGGGTGCGGCCAACATGTTGGAGGCGATGCGGATCGTTTGCCCGAAAGCGCGGTTCTATCAGGCGTCTTCTTCCGAAATGTTCGGCAAGATCCAGGAACAGCTGCAGACCGAGCGCACGCCGTTCTATCCGCGCAGCCCCTATGCGGTGGCCAAGCTTTATGCGCACTGGATGACGGTGAACTACCGCGAAAGCTTCGGCATGCACGCGTCGTCGGGCATTCTGTTCAACCATGAGAGCCCGCTGCGCGGCATAGAGTTCGTAACCCGCAAGGTCACCGACGGGGTGGCACGCATTAAACTGGGCCTGGCGACCGAACTGCGGCTGGGCAATCTGGATGCCACGCGTGACTGGGGCCATGCCCGCGACTACGTGCAGGCGATGCACCTGATGCTGCAGCAGGACACGCCCGACGACTACGTGATCGCCACCAACCGCACCACGTCCATCCGCGATTTCTGCCACATGGCGTTCAGCCATGTTGGCCTGAACTGGCAGGATCATGTGGTGACCTCGGCCGATCTGCTGCGCCCGTCGGAGGTGGACGTGCTGCATGGCGATGCGTCCAAGGCGCGGCAGGCATTCGGATGGGTGGCGGCCACGAGCCTTGAGGACATGGTGGCTGAAATGGTCGAGGCCGACCTGGCACGGCACAGCGCCCGTATCGCAGCGCCCGCACCGTCGCATTTGTGAAGATCCTCGTCACCGGGGCGGCGGGCTTTGTAGGCGGGCATCTGCTGGCCGAGCTGGGCCGTGCGTACCCGGCGGCCGAGTTGATCGCGTGCGGCAGCCAGGGTGGCCCGTGGCAGCTGGACATCACCGATCGTGATGCCTGCGACGCGTTGATTGCGCGCACACAGCCCGATGGCTGCGTGCATCTGGCGGCGGTGGCCGCGATCGGCGATGCGAGATCGGACCCGCAGCGCGCGTGGCGTGTCAATCTCGGCGGCACGCTGGCGCTGGCCGACGCCATCCTGAAGCACGCACCTGATTGCCGGATGGTGTTCGCCTCCACCTCGGATCTTTACGGCGCCAGCTTCAAATCCGGTCTGGCGCTGGATGAGGCCGCCGTGCCGGCACCGCTGAATATCTACAGCGCCACCAAGGCCGCCGCCGACCTGGCCCTTGGCGCGATGGCGGCTCAGGGGTTGCGCGTTATCCGGATGCGGCCGTTCAACCATACCGGGGCGGGGCAATCACCCACCTATGCGGTGCCGGCGTTTGCCCGCCAGTTGATGCGGATCAAGGCCGGGTTGCAGCCCGCCGTGGTCACGGTGGGCGACCTTGCCGCGCATCGCGACTTCCTCGACGTGCGCGATGTCTGTGCCGCCTATGCCGCGTGCCTGCGTCCCGGGCTCGACGTCGCCAATGGCACCATTCTCAACGTGGCGTCCGGAATCTCTCGCCGGATCGGCGATGTTCTGGCTGACCTGATGGCGCAGGCCGGCGTGACCGCGGCAATCAAGACCGCGGACGGGTTGTTGCGGGCAAGCGACATTCCGTTGGCTTCTGGCAATGCGTCTGCGGCGAGAGCGTTGCTTGGCTGGCACCCGCAGGTTGCATGGCAGACCACGATAGCCGACGTGGTCGACGACTGGCGGCAACGAGTCGTAGGCGAAGCCATCGCCTGACGCCGAAAAACGATAGGAAATGCCTGATGCTGAACGCGGGAATTCTGGGGCTGGGCTGGTGGGGCCGCACCATTGTGGGCACGCTGCGCGACAGCACGGCGATGCGGGTGGTGGCGGGCGTTGATCCTGCACCACATGCGGCTGTCGAGGCGGCGCGGCTGGGCATCCGCCATGCCGCCAGCCTGGAAGACCTGACCGCTGATCCCGGCATCGACGCCATCATCCTTTGTACGCCGCACACGCAGCATCCGGCGCAGATCATGATGGCCGCCAACGCCGGCAAGCATGTGTTCTGCGAGAAGCCACTCTGCCTGACCTTGGCCGAGGCGCGGCAGGCGGTTGAGGCGTGCCAGCGCAACAACGTGACGCTTGCGGTGGGCCATGAGCGGCGTTTCGAGCCGGTGATCGCCGATGTCAGGCAAATGATTGCCGATGGCAGGCTGGGCGCACTGCTGCAGATGGAAGGCAATTTCAGCCAGGACAAGTTCCTGACCCTGCCGCGTGACAACTGGCGACTGCAGCCCACCGAAGCACCAGCCGGCCCGATGACGGCCACCGGCATCCATCTGCTCGATCTTGCGGTCAGCTTCTTCGGCCCTGCTGAACAGGCTTACGTGCAGGTGGCGCAACTTGGCTCCGATCTGTCCAACGGTGACACGCTGGCGGCGATGGTCCGCTTCCACAGCGGCCCGACAGCGCTTTTGAGCGCCATTCTGGCCACGCCGTTCGATGGACGCCTGGCGCTGTATGGCAGCAAAGGCTGGGTCGAAATCCGCGACAAGACGCATCCGGAGGCGCCAGAGGGTTGGACACTGACCGTCTGCTTGCGTGGCGAGCCCCGCGTGGTCACGGATTACCCCCCAGCCCCCTCGGTGCGCGCCAATCTTGAAGCGTTTGCCGCGGCGGCCACCGGTGGCGCCGACTACCCCATGCCGCAGGCGCAGATGCTGGCGACTGTGGCGGCGTTGGAAGCCGTTTTTCGTTCGTCGCGCAGCCTGGCTATAGAGGCGGTTGAAGCGGTCTGATGTTGCTTATGGTCATAAACTGCCTGACGCGATGCCTCGGATACCATCAGGCAGCCTTCGACATCACTGCCTGACGATCGATCCAGGCCTGAAGCTGAAGCCGCGAGGGCTCGGTGTTATCGCGGAAATCCAGTTGAACCAGAAGTTTATCGGTCCGCACCACACGGGCTTCGAATGCCGGAAGGTCGGGCAGATGGAGTTGCACGCGGTTGTCCGCCACCATCGAGCTGGCGATATCGGCAACGAAGCGAACGCCGATCACACTGATGTCGGCCACCAGCCCAGGCACTGAAACGCCACCATACTGAACGCTCCCCCGAACGCGAACGCCCACACGCTGCTCGCTGCGACGATCCAATGCCGCCACGCGTTGGCACATGATGCCCACCAGCGAGGCCTTGATCCCCGTCACCTGTCCGGCCACGTCGCGCGTGATTTCGGCAAGTTTTCCTGCTCCCGTCTCACAGGCCGTCGTTCCGGCCGACATCGCCTCCATTCGGCTCGCCACACGTTCCGCGGCGCGCGAGACCTGACTCACGGCATCGGCGATCCCCGAGGTGGACGCCGCCTGCTGTTCGACCGCCGCGGCCACCATTGCTGCCACGCCGTCGATCTCGTTGATCGACGCCGATATGCCACCCACCGCGACGATGGCGTCTCGTGTCGATGCTTCAATGGCGGAAATTCGCTGCGCAATGCGAACCGTGCTGCGTTCGGTTTCCTGGGCCAGCAGTTTTACCTCGCTGGCCACCACCGCGAAGCCGCGCCCGGCGTCACCGGCCCTGGCCGCCTCGATGGTCGCGTTGAGGGCCAAAAGGTTGGTGCGCCCCGCGATCTCGGCGATCAACCGCGCCACCTCTCCCACTTCCTGCACATGGCCTGACAAGGCCGCGAACACCTGTTCGGTATCCCGCGTACGGCCGACCGCCTCCCGGGTGGACCGCGCCGCGCGCTCCATCTGCTGGGCGATCTCACTGATCGCCAAGGTCAGTTCACGGGCCGATCCAGTGGCACTTGCAGAGTTCTGCCGTGCAATATCGGCATCATCGGCCACCTGCCGGCTGTCATGCGCCATTGCCCCCGCGCCACCGTACAGATCGGCGGCCACGCGCTGCAGATGTTCTGTCAGCACGCATACGCCAGAAACCGCCTCGTCACTCACCTCCCCGATCATGTCCCCGATATCGCGCAGTGCCTCGCGCCGCGAGGTCTCGGCCGCGTAGCGCAGCTCGGTCTGCGCCTGGGCCATTCCTTCGGCCTGACGCGCCGTTTCCTGGAATTTGATGGTTGCCTCCGTCAGCCGCGCAATCTCGTCCCGGCCAGGCGCCGCGGGGATGAACACGTCAAGATTGCCGTCCGCCAGTTGGGACAGAAGACCGATCAGCCGGGTCAACGGACGCAGCACCGAGCGGCGAACATAGAACGATATGCCGATCGATAGCGCCAACGCGACGGCCAGGGCGGCGGCAGAGCCCCAGAGAATGCGGGTCAGACGGGTCTGCTCCTGCATCAACACCCTATCTATGTCGTCGCTGGCGACAGACTGGGCCGCCAGCACCAGTTCGATCGCAACGGTGGCCTCCTTGAACCAGACCGTTGCCGAAATAGGCCACGGGTCCTGCCGGATTGCTGACTGCAGCACTGATTGACGCAGCGCCAACAGGCCAACATCCCAACCGTGCCGTGCTGCGTCCACCGATGCTCGCAGCTGTGGCGATGCTGTTTCAACGTCGGCACCGATCACCGCCCACACGCTGTCCACGCGGCCCGCAAGCGAACCTAACGCATGGATCTGCGAGGTTGTGGCCTTGGCACCAGAGGCAATAAGGCCGTTAAGCATTCCTCGCTCGCGCCCGGCAAACTCAGCCAGTTCCGCCAAGCGATCACGCAAGGCGACCAGGATCTGGGATTGTGTCCGGGTGCTGCCGCGCGTGTCGATCTGCCGACGCAATGCCACCAGTGCGTCGATCCCGGCGGTGGCGGATGCGAACCACACCGTACTGGATGGAGCCAGCCCCCGCCCAGAAGCAGCCTCGTCGAATTGGGTGCGAATCTGGTCGAGCACGCCCAGACCCGCCGTTATGGAAGTGCGGTCCGCGAGCGACAGACCCGCCGCCTGCAAGGACGCCGTCTGCATGCCTCTGGCAGCAAGGATGCGTGCCTTCATGTCCGCAGGAATGGCCGCGGGCGCTGCAAGCTGGCCATTGACCAGGCCCCGCTCCACCGCCAGTGCCGCGCTGGCATTGATGAGTTGCAAACTCATATGGCTGAATTGCTGTTGCTCCGCAGAGCTGGCCCTGTCAGTCCATGCAGAGGCGGCGTACAGCCCCAAAAGAGTAGAAAGTGCCGCACCGAGTGCAGCCACAACAAGAAGAATTCGCGTACTGATCGACATAGGGGGCACTTTCCGGTGTGTGCCCAGTATGGGGAGGCGCAGGTTAAGGTTTCGTTACTGGCAAGAACAACGGGGGCATGTCGGATTTGCGCGCGAACTACGGTTTCAGGAACGCCTGCAATGCCGCCACCGTCTCTGCCGGACGCTCTTCCTGGAGCAGGTGGCCCAGCGCTGGGAAACTGATCAGCCTTGCGCCCTTGATGTTGCGCAGGTAGTCGGCCGCATTGGTGGCCGGCACCATGCCGTCCTGCCCCCCCCACATCAGAAGGGTCGGTGCCCCGATGCGCGCCAGCATCGGCTCGGGATTGACCAGCACCATCTGGGCCATTCGGTCCACGATGGCGGTCCGCACGCCGGGCGCCAGCATCATGTCGCGATAGCGTTCCACCAACGGCTCGGTCAGCGCCGTGGGGTCGCCAAAGCCGGGTTTGAGCGACGCGCGTAGCATCGGCATTGGCAACACGTAGGGCAATGCCCGCATCATCAGCGGCACCGACGGCTTCATGCCGTATGCCATGCCGGGGCTGGCAAACCCATCCGGCGCCATCAGCACCAATTTTTCCACCCGCTCCGGATGCGTCGAAGCAAAGGTCCAGGCGATGCGGCCGCCCATCGAATGCCCCAGGATGGTGGCTTTTTGCACGCCGAGGTGGTCCATCAACCCTGCGAGGATGGCGGTGGCCCTGGTATCGGAGTAGTCGCCGGACGGATCGGTGCCGGTGAGGCCGAAGCCGGGCTGGTCGTAGCGCACCACGCGGAAATCGTGCTCCAGCGCAGTCGCCCAATCGTCCCAGGTCTGCAGGCTGGAGCCGAAACCATGCAGCAGGATGACCGCGGGCGCCGCACGCGGCCCGCTGTCGCGCACATGCAGGCGGATGCCGGCCACCTCCACGAACGTCGAAGGTGGCGTGGCATACTGGGCCTGCAGCGCCGCGCGCGGCTTGTCGGGCGTGTAGAGCCAGCCGAGTGCGCCCAGCAGGATGACCGATACGCCGCCGAGCACCGTTCCAAGCATCTCAGATCCCTTTCAAGGCGACGCGCGAATCCATGTTTGCGAGCGGCCGAACAGCGATATCCCGAGATAGCCCCGCAGCACCAGCTTCTGGCCGCCGTCTTCCAGATGCATCTTGCCGCGATAGATGCCCCCGGTTTCCGGATCAAGCACGCGGCCGTCCGACCAGCCGTCGCCATCCGGGCGCATGCCGCGGATGATCTGGAGGCCGATCAGCTTCTGGCCGTGCCTGTCGTCGTCACATTTGTCGCAGACGTGATTGGCCTCCGCCGGGTCGACCGTTGAGACCACGCTGCCGGTCAGCACGCCGCCCGCGTCTTCGATCCGCACCATGCCGCGCTCCTTGCCTGTCTGGTCGTCGAAGGTGCGCCAATTGCCGGCGGGGCCAAGGCCCGCCGCATCAGCCAAACTCGTGCCACACGCGAGCAGGACCATCACAACCATTATGCAACGTGGCATGCTGGAATTTTCCCCTCTCAATCGAACACCCATGCCGGTTTTGCCACCCGGGTGGCGTTCGCGGCCATGCGCATGACCTGCGGCCACAGCCGGAGCGCGTGCAGCAGCATTGCCTGCCCCGGCCCCCAACGGCCAAACCGATACAACGCCATCGCCCGGCTGATCGGGACGGACACATCCCGCCGCAGCCTTGCGTGATACGACGCGGGCGAGCCGCCCTCAAGATGGGTCCGCACCGCCAGCGCCGCGCTGTGCAGCGCCATCGACATGCCGTCGCCGGAGAAGGACGGGATGACGCAGGCCTGGTCACCGAGGCGAAAAATCGTCTCGTCGGCGGCGGGGGCGTGGATGAAACCGTAGGGCACACGCGCGATCGTCAGCGGTTTGTCCAGCAGCTGTTCGGCGCCGCGCAACCGGTCCCTAAGATGGGCCGACTCGATTTTCAGGTCGGCGAGCAGCTCGGGCCAACTTCCGCCCGACGCCGCCAGCCGTTTGCGATGCACCAGCAGGCAGAGATTGGCGCGCCCGCCCTCCACCAGTTGCAGCCCGGCATAGCCGCCGCGGAACAGGATCACCTCGACGGCGCCGGCCAAGCCCCTACGCTCGGCGGGCGCCAGACGGAAATAGGTCTTGAAGCCGACAAGTTCTTCCGGTCCATCGGGCATTTCTCGCCTGATGCCGCGCAACTCGTGCTTGCCGGTGGCGAGAAAGCGGATATCGGGCGTCATCTCGGCCACCGTCACGCCGCGCATCACCTGCGCGCCGCAAAGCTCGGCCTGCGCCAGCAGCGCCTCGTCCAGCACGCGCCGCGACAGGCCAACGCCGGAAAACGGCAGGTCCGACTGCACCACGGCACCGCCGCGGATCAGGCGCACGCGCGTGATGCGATGACCACCGAGCGCCACCGCATCAAGCCCAACCCGGGCCAGATAATGCTGCGCCTCGGCGCTCAGGAACTCACCGCAGATCTTGTCCGATGGGCCCAGGCTACGTTCCAGCAGCGTCACATTTTCGCCGGCGTGGGCCAGCAGACAGGCGGCGGACGCGCCGGCGAGGCCGCCGCCTGCGATGGTAAGCCCGCTCATTTCAGTCGGCCCACCGACCATCGAAACGGTAGCGACCAGTTGATACTTGCCGCGATCCCGGCGCGCGCGAGATAGGCCTGCCAGTCCGCCCTGCGAAAGCTGCGCGCGATCGAGATGGTGCCATCGATGCGCACAATCCGATGCCAGCCCATCACCCGCGCCAAAAGTCGAAAACCGTAATACGGCACGATATGCCGGTGCAGGTCGGCCACAAACCAACCCCGAGTCGCGTGCCGCTCCATCCATTCCATGAAGGCCACCACCGCGCCGTCATCAAGGTGATGGGTGAACTGCGAGCTGACGATAAGGTCTGGCGCGGGGTTCGGTACATGGTCGAACACATCGCCGGTCTGCCAGGTGATCCCCATCAGTTCCGGGGTGGACTGGGCCGCCTCGACAGCACTTTGCGGATTGAGGTCGAGGCCAGCGAGCACCAGGCGCAGCCCGCGCGCCTGGCCCCATACGCGGATGGCGCGTAGCAGATCGCCCTGGCCGCTGGCGATGTCCAGAATGGAAATGCGCGCACCCTTCGGCGCATCCGCGGTGGCCTGTTCCAGCCAGGCGAGGATCGGCCGATGCGTCATCGTCACCTTGTTGACGCGTGCCAGGTCCGCCAGCGAACGCGCGTAGTCGGCGCGCGATGTCTCCGGCAGGTCCATCGTCTCGATCTCGGTGCTGCGCTGGCTGAGGTCGATCACACTGAAGAACCCACCGAAAATCGGAATGTTTCGGCGACCATACCGGGGCCGAAGGCCATCGCCATGCCTGGCCCGGCGGCCCCCTCGGCCATCATGCGGGCGAGCACGAACATGATGGTGCAGGAAGACATGTTGCCAAAATCATGGAGCACGGCGCGAGACTGGCGCAGCGCCTCGGGCGGCAGGGCCAGGCCGATCTCCACTGCGTCCAGCACCGTGCGGCCGCCGCCGTGCACGGCCCAATACCGGTAGCTTTCCGCCGACGCACCACGCAGCAATCCGGCGGGGTCTGCCGCAGCCACGTCGCGCCGCAAGGCCTGGGCGATGCGGCCTGGAACCTGGCCGGACAGATGCATCAAAAACCCCTGGTCGCCAATCTTCCACGTGATCAGGTCCTGACTGTCGGGCAAAATCACCGAGAGGAAATCGCCCAAGGCAATGCCCCCGGGATCGGATGTGACAAGCGCCATCGAACAGCCGTCGCCGAACAGCATCAACGACAGCGCGGTCTCGACATCTTCGGTTTCCTGCAGATGCAGGCTGCAAAGTTCGATGTTGACCACCAGCACCCGTGCGGTGGGTGCGGCGCGCACAATATGGTCGGCGGCACGCAGGGCAGGCACCGCGGCGGAGCAGCCCATGAAGCCGATCATGGTGCGTGCCACATTTGGCCGCAGGCCGAGACGGTCTGCCAGATGAAGGTCCAGCCCCGGCGCGGTGAAACCGGTGCAGGATGCCACGATCAGATCGGTGATACCGTCCGGCTGCAGCTTTGCCACGGCCTGCAGCGCCAGATCGATCGCCTGTTCGCCATAGGCGGCCATGCGCGCGGCGGTGCCGGGAAACGCGCCACGTTGGAAGAAGCCGCCCGCATCCACCTGGCCGGCGGCGAGATCGCCGGGCCGCATATGCGAAAATCGATGCGCGATGCCGGACCGCGCGGCCATCCGGTCGAACACCGCACGGTTCTTGCCTTCCGGAAGCTGTCCGCTGGCAAATGCCAGGAACGCCGCGTGCACGTCGTGCGGCGGATTGGCGGTGCCGATGCGGTTGATGAACGCGGTCAAGGCGCCCGCCCGAAGGCCAGCACGGCGTTGAGGCCGCCAAAGGCAAACGAGTTGGACAGCGCGACCCCGATCGGCGCGCGCCTTCCAACGTTCGGCACGCAATCGAGATCGCAGTCCGGGTCATTCTCGCGATGCCCCAAGGTTGGCGGAACAAGGCCTTCGCGCAATGCCAGCGCCGTCACGACCGCCTCGATGCCGCCGGCGGCGTTGAGGCAATGGCCGTGCATCGACTTGCTGGACGAAACAGCGAGATTGGCCACGTGCGCGCCGAATACCGCGTGCAGCGCCTGCGTCTCAGCGCGGTCGTTGAGCCGCGTGGCGGTGCCGTGCGCGTTCACATAATCCACAGTGTTCGCCCCGATACCCGCATCATCCAGCGCGGCTGTGATCGCCGATGCGGCACCTTCGGCCGAGGATGCGGTGAGGTCGCCGGCATCGGCGGTCATGCCGAAGCCCAAGAATTCCGCATGCACCAAAGCGCCCCGCGCCCGCGCGTGCTCCCATGATTCCAACACCAGCACGCCGGCACCCTCGCCGATCACCAGGCCGCTGCGGTCGCGGGAGAACGGCCGGCAGGTGTCGTGGCTCAGCACCCGCAGCCCGTCCCAGGCCTTGAGGTATCCCAGACAGATCGAGGCATCGCTGCCACCGCAGATGGCCATGTCGAGCATCCCCGAGCGCACCATCTGGGCGGCAAGCCCGATCGCGTGGGCGGAGGATGCGCAGGCGGATGCGGTGGCAAAGCAGGGACCCTGGAAGCCGAACTCCATCGCCACCAGGCTGGCCGGCGCGTTCGGCATGGTGCGCGGAATGGTCAGCGGCGGCAGCCGCGAAGCAGCTTCGCCATAGAGCGCATGGTAGCTTGCATCGATTGTGGTCTGGCCCAGCGACGCACCCATCACCACGCCGCAGCGCGACGCCGGGTACTGCCGGCGATCGATACCCGCCATCGCCTCACGCGCTGCCAGCACGGCGAATTGCGACACCCGGTCCATCATCAGCAGCTGGCGCCGGTCGAAATGCGCCCCGCCCTGGAAGTTATGCACCTCGGCAGCGATCTTGACCGCAAGCCGCGCCGGATCGAAGCTGGCGATGGGCCCGATCCCGCATCGACCGGTCCGCATGGCCTCGACCAGCGCCGGGGTGCCCTCGCCCACCGCGGAAATCGTGCCCAGCCCGGTGACGGCGACCCGTCGCCTGAAATTCAAGCAGCGGCCCCCGGTGCGGCGCGCAGGATGGCGGCACGGTCGAGTGTGGTCAGCACATGCGCCACGAGACCACCGATGGTGGTGAATTCCGCGCCCTCGCGATCTGCCACCACCGGGATTTCCACATCGAAATGGGTTTCAATCTCGAACACCGCCTGGGTGAGATCCAGCGATGGAATGCCCAATTCGTCCAATGTTGCGTTTGGCACCAGCAGGCTTCGCTCCACCCCGGTCTCCTTGGCGATGATATCCAGGATTTCGTTCGCGCGCTCATCGGAGAAAACGGTCTGTGGGGGGGGCGACAATGTCATCTGCAGGCTCCGGACTCACGTCATGTTGGGCTCGATTGCCATCCGACCAGAGGGCCAGAACCCCAACGGTGCCACCCTCACACGATTGCGCATGGTTGACGATACAAGCCCCGGCAGGCTCCGTTGTTCCCGGACGATGTGGGAGCGGGCGCGATGCTGGTTGAATTGACGGGAAAGCGCGTGGTGGTGGCGGGTGCCAGCCGCGGAATTGGGCGGGCGATCGCTTTGGCCTGCGCAGCGGCGGGGGCGTCGGTGTCGATCTGCGCCCGGGGCGCCGCGGCGCTGCAAGCCACGCGCGCAGACCTCGCCGCATTTGGCGGCACGGTGCATGCGGCGTCCTGCGACCTGTCGGACCGGGACGCGATCGATGGCTACATCCATGCGGCGGCCGCAGCGCTGGGCGGCATCGACGTGCTCGTCAACAACGCCACCGGCTACGGCCCTGCGGATGACGAGGCGAGTTGGGATGCAAGTCTGTCGGTGGACCTGATGGCCGTGGTGCGCGCCAGCCAGATTGCGCTGCCGTTCCTGGGAGCGCGGCCGGGTGCGTCGATCATCAACATCTCGTCTGGCTCCGGCCTCAACCCGTCGCCGCGCAACCCATCCTATGGCGCGGCCAAGGCGGCGGTCATCCATTACACCCGCACCCAGGCGGCGGCGCTGGCGCGGTCTGGCATAAGGGTGAACTGCGTGGCCCCCGGATCGATCGAATTTGCTGGCGGCACCTGGGACGATCGCAAGCAGAACGCGCCGGACCTTTACAACGCCACCTTGGCCCGTTGCCCGATGGGGCGCATGGGCCGCCCCGAGGAAGTGGCCGAAATGGTGGTATTCCTCGCCTCCGACAAGGCGTCCTGGATCACGGCGCAGATCATCGGCGTCAATGGCGGCCAGGGTCTGCAAGGTGCCTGACATCCCGGCGGGCGCGCTGCTGACCACGGCGGAGATGGCGGAGGCGGATCGGCTGACGATCGGCCTGGGTATTTCGGCAGAGGCGCTGATGGAGGCTGCCGGCGCCAGAGTGGCCGAGGCGATCCATCGGCGCTGGCCGCCCGGCATGGTGGCTGTTCTGTGCGGCCCAGGCGGCAACGGCGGTGACGGGTTCGTTGTCGCCCGCCTGTTGGCTGATCGCGGCTGGACCGTGCGTCTGGCGTCGCTTCTGCCGATCGCGAGTCTGCGCGGGGCCACCGCCCACCATGCGCACCTGTGGTCGCTCACCGGGGCTGGCACACACGGCGTGGAGCCGCTGTCCGCATTCGTGCTGGACGGTGCGGTGCTGGTTGTGGATGCGCTGTTCGGCGCCGGACTGTCCCGCGGGCTCGACGTGCCGGTGCGCGACGTGCTGCTTGCAGCCCGGGCCCGGAATATCCCCATCGTCTCGATCGACGTGCCCAGCGGGGTGTCCGGCGATGACGGCGTCGATCTTGGCGCGGTTCCGGCTGATCTCACCGTCACCTTCTTCCGCAAGAAGCCGGGGCATCTGCTGCAGCCGGGCCGCGCGCTGTGCGGCATGCTGGAGGTTGCCGATATCGGCATCCCCGACGGGGTGCTGGATGTCGTCGGGCCAGCCGCGTGGGAGAACACGCCGTCTCTGTGGCACCGGCAATTTCCCAAGCTGACCGCCACCGGGCACAAATACAGCCGGGGTCATGCGTTGATCTGGGGTGGCTTTCCCATGACCGGCGCTGCCCGCCTCGCGGCCCGCGCCGCAGCGCGCGTGGGCGCCGGGCTGGTAACACTCGCGGTGCCGGAGCAGGCGTTTCCAATCTACGCCGCCAATTGCCTCAGCATCATGGTCACCCCCATCGACGGCAGCGCAGCATTGGAGCGAGTGCTGGCGGATCCGCGCCTGAGCGGCCTACTGGCCGGCCCCGGCGCCGGGCACTCGGCGCAGATGCGCAGCCGGGTGCTCACCTTGTTGCGGGCTGCGCGGCCGATGGTGCTGGATGCCGATGTGTTCGCCCTGTTCCGCGATGCCGGGCCTGAATTGTTCGCAGCGATTACCGCCCCCTGCGTGATGACGCCGCACGAAGGCGAATTCTCACGGGTGTTCGACGCCACCGGCAGCAAGCTGGCCCGCGCGCGCCAGGCCGCGCGGACATCCGGCGCGGTGATCGTCCTGAAAGGGTCAGACACCGTCATCGCGGCACCGGACGGTCGGGCCGCCATCAACGCCAACGCGCCGCCCAGCCTCGCCACCGCCGGGGCGGGCGACGTGCTGGCCGGCATGGTGACGGGACTGCTGGCCCAAGGCATGCCCGCCTTCGAGGCAGCCTGCGCCGCCGTGTGGCTGCATGGCGGGGCGGCGGCCGGCTTCGGGCCGGGGCTGATCGCCGAAGACCTGCCGGAGCGGCTGCCGGCAGTGCTGCGGGATCTGGACCTCTACATCAGCGGAGGCCACGCATAATGCTCACGCAGCTGGGCCTCGTAGCTGTCATGGATCAGTGACGCCGGGTCCCATTCCGGGCTCGACCTTACCTTGTCCTGCGTCACGTCGACCGAAATCTGCTCGGCGACCCAATCGATGGCGGTCACACTGGAGGGTGACAGCAGCACATGCTTGCCTGGCCACCAGTTGCGGGTATCCACGATCAAGTACCGCAGCGCCCAGCTTGCATCGTCCATCAGGAAGTTGCGCACATGGCCGATTTCGCCGTCCGTGGCGTGAATGTGGTAGCCGTCGGTGGCCGACACGCTGCGCAGATGGGGGTCGCCCTTGTGCGCTGTCTCGGCGAGCGACAGATCGGTGTCGCCCATCGTCATGGCAGACGACGGAATGGGCGGCATGGACATCAAGGGTGGCATCATGCCGTCCATCGCGAAGGCGCCGCCGCCCCAGCTTGGGTCCCAGCCGTAATATGCGAACACGCCCTGTTCCATCTGGCGCGAAACCGGAAGATGTCGCTGGAGGTCGGGACTGTTTTCCACCCTCTCCTTCGTCAGGGCCACAGGAATCGAGTTGCGATTGAAATCCGGCTTGCCCAGCGCCTGCGGATGCAGCAGCACCAGCCGGCCCGGCAGCCAGTTGCCGGTGTCGATCACCACCCACCGCACCCGCCAGGTTCGGTCGTCGAACAGAAAATCGCTGACGGTGCCGATACGGCCGTCCGTTGCACAAATGGTGAGGCCCTTCAGGGCAGACGTGACAGACATCATGGCGCTCTCCTCGACCGTTCCGGCAACTTGCGAAGTTGGGCAAAGGTAGAACGCGGAATAAGTTCCGCCGTTCCCCCCGGAACGATTGAGAAGCGTCGCCGTTAGAATTACAGGGTAAAACCGGGGCATTGCGTCACCAGGCACCGCCCCGGACGGACCGAAACAGGAGAAATTCCATGCGTGTTGCCAAAACGACAGCCATCGTGTTTCTGGGAGCAGCAGCCCTGTTCGCGGCCAGCGAGGCGTTTGCCCAGGGAACCTATCAGGGCGCGCCCCCCACGCCTGGTATCGCCCAATCGCCGTATCCCACCGGCGCGCGCCCCGGCAACGAGATCGGAACCGGTCAGTCTCTGCCGTTGTCCAACAACGCCAGCAATATACGGCCCAGCGACACCAGCAGCGTGATCGCACCGCGCCTGCCAAGCCCCAATCTCAGTGACAGCGCCACCCCACGCGATTTCCTGATCGCCGCCCGCCAGGCGCTGGCCGGCAACCGCACCGGCGAGGCGCAGGAAGCACTGGAACGCGCTGAGAGCCGCGCGCTGGCCGGCAACGTGTTGGCTACCGACATCAGCCAACCCAGCCAGCAGATGGCGATCCGCAACATTGCGGCCGCGCGCCGCGCGCTTGCCAGCGGAGACAAGGGCGCCGCCATCCAGGCTGTCGATGTGGCTCTTCAAGGTATGTAGAACCAAATCCCGTCGATCGCGACGCTTCCGCGATTGACGGGATTTGCTCTGCACGGCGGGTTGGGCGGCGGGTTGGGCGGCGGCGGCGCGCAAACCCGACACTCTGATACCATCGGTCGCGATCAGCGAGACATGGCATGGGCCGGCCTGAAAGGGCCCGCCCCAATCCGGCAGCATAGCGGCGATTGATACCCATTGGTGCTACGCAGCGCTTGGCGCGGGCATCATCCGGTGACACCCTGGTTCCAGCTTTGGGAGCAGGGTTTTGTCCGAGAACTGGCGCTATCGCGCGGCAACCGTCTTCACCTGCGAAAAACATCCGGCCACCGGAAGGTCTGGAATGGTTGTCACCAACCATCCGCTTGCGTCCGCCGCGGGTGCGGAGATGCTGGCAGCCGGGGGCAACGCGATCGACGCCGCCATCGCCGCGTTCTTCACGCTCACCGTGGTCGAGCCGATGATGGTGGGCATTCTCGGCGGCGGCATGGCGCATATCCGCCTTGCCTCCGGCACGCACACGGTGCTGGACGGCATGAGCCGGGTGCCGGCGGCGGGCCACGCCACCATGTATCGACCGATTGGCGCCACGCCCGAGGATTTCGCCACCGAGCTTCGCGAGAACATGCTCGGCGCCAAATCGGTGGCAACACCAGGCAACCTGCGCGGATGGTGCGACACGCTCGAGCGGCACGGCACGATGTCGCTGGACGATGTGATGCAGCCCGCGATCCGACACGCCACGCGCGGCTTCAGCGTGACACCCTATTTGGCCGAATGCATCAACGACGCCGCCCCGGATTTGTTGCTCGACCCCACCATCGCAGCGCTTCTGCTGCCAAACGGTTTTCGGCTGCAGCCTGGCGACCGGCTCATCAACGCCGACTATGGCGACGTTCTCAGGATGATCGCGGCAGACGGTCCAACGGCGCTGTATGGCGGTGAACTGGGCAACACCGTGGCCGATACCATCCAACACATGGGCGGCTTTGTCAGCCGCGACGACATAGCTTCGACCACCACCATCACCCGCTCGCCTGTGCGCGGCCCTTACCGGGACCACGAGGTCGTCTCCCTGCCACCGCCGGCCGCATCGGGTGTGCATATGCTTCAGATGCTGAATATCCTGGAAGGCTACGATCTCGCCAAACTCGGCTTCGGCTCCATCGATGGCGTCCATCTGCTCGCCGAAGCGTTGAAAATCGCCTTTGCCGACCGGGCCGCGAGCAGCGGCGATCCTGATTTCGTGGATGTGCCCGTGGAGCGACTGATCTCGCAGGAGTACGCCGCCCAGCGCCGTGCCGAGATCGACATGAACCGGACGAAGATCTGGTCCAGCGGCCTTGGCCCGCGGCAAAGCCCGCACACCACCCACGTGACCACCGCCGACCGCTTCGGCAACGTGGTGGCCAGCACGCAGACCATCAACAGCAGCTTCGGCGCCCGCTTCATGATCCCGGGCACCGGGCTCATCCCCAACAACTACATGTCTAACTTCGATCCGCGGCCGGGCGGCGCATTGTCCATCGCACCAGGCAAGCGGGTGACAACCTCGATGGCGCCAACCATGTTGCTGAAAGACGGGCATGTTCGGTTCGCCTTGGGCCTGCCTGGCGGCCTGCGCATCTTCCCGAGCGTGATGCAGGCCATCATCAACCTGGTCGACCACAAGATGACCCCGCAGGAGGCCGTGGAGGCGCCGCGCGTCTGGACCGAGGGGCCGATCCTGGAGATGGAGGATGCTTTCCCCGAGCGCGTGCTGCGCGCCCTGCGCCAGCGCGGCCACAACGTGGCGCTGCTCCCGCATGTGGCCGGCGGCATGGGCTGCATCGCGTTCGAGCCGGATGGTGGCATGACGGGGGCCGCCTGCTGGCGGGCAGACGGCACGGCGATCGGGCTCGGCGGCGGTCTGGCCCGGCCGAACGTTCGATTCTGGGCCGATGCCTCGCCGGCGTAACTGTTCGCAGCGCCGCGCGGTCAGTTCATCCAGGGCGGCGTGGGAAGGCCCTTGCCGCGCAGGAATTCCGGGTTGAACAGCTTGGATTGATAGCGCGCCCCACCGTCGCACAGGATCGTCACGATCGTGTGCCCTGGCCCCATCTCACGCGCCACGCGGATGGCGGCGGCGATGTTGATGCCTGCGGACGTGCCGACCGACAGGCCCTCATGGATCAGAACGTCGTAGATCTGCTCCAACGCCTCCGCATCGGGAATGCGCAACGCGTCGTCGATGGGGGCACCGGCGAGGTTGCCGGGCACGCGTCCCTGCCCAATCCCCTCGGTGATGGAACTGCCTGAAATGGTGAGGTCGCCGGTCTTCACCCAGCCATAAAGTCCGCTGCCCTCCGGGTCGGCCAGCACGATCCGCACGGCTGGGTTGCGCTCCTTCAGCGCCATTGCAACGCCGGCCAACGTGCCGCCCGTGCCGCAGGCGCAGGTGAACGCGTCCACGCGGCCGCCGGTCTGTTCCCAGATTTCGGGGCCGGTGGTGGTGCGATGGCCTTCGCGGTTGGCGAGATTGTCGAACTGGTTGGCCCACACCGCGCCCATTTCCTCGGCGAGGCGACGAGAGACATGAACGTAGTTGCCTTCGTCTTTGTAAGGCTTGGCAGGGACCAGCCGCAGGTCGGCGCCGATCATGCGCAGGAAATCGATCTTTTCAGCCGACTGGGTGTCCGGCATCACGATCACGCATTTGTAGCCGCGCGAATGGCCCACCACGGTAAGACCGATGCCGGTGTTGCCCGCAGTGCCTTCTACGATGGTGCCGCCGGGCTTCAGCACGCCGCGCTGTTCGGCATCGATGATGATCGCCAGGCCGGCGCGATCCTTCACGGAGCCGCCGGGGTTCATGAACTCGGCCTTGCCCAGAATGGTGCAGCCGGTGGCCTCGGACGCGCGACGCAGGCGGATCAGCTTGGTCTGGCCCACGGCCCCGGCCAGATCGTTCGCCCAAGCTGGATCATGCGGCCTGTTATTCATGCGTTGTCACTCCGATCCATGTTCGGCCTGCTGCCAGGCGTCCAACCTGTCTGCACAGTAGGACAGAAGGGTTTTGCCGGGCGCGTTATCAACGAGGTGCAAGGCGCTGCGGGGAGCAATGCTGTCCTGCGGATCGTGACACGATCGGGACAGCGCTGGCGCTCCCCACCGGACGTGCCGGCCTTTCGCACAAGTGCGTTCAGGGTTTCGGCGTCAAATCTCCTGTGGCAGCGGGGTTTCCTGATCGGGTTGTGCGCCGGTAGGATGGTGTAGCACTGGGAGATGCCACGATGACCGAAACCCCGCCGCCCACTGGCCTGCGCAAAGGCCTGACCAGCTACGGCGATGCCGGTTTTTCACTCTTTCTGCGTCGCGCCTTCATCAAGGCCATGGGCTATTCCGACGACGCATTGGACCGGCCGATCATCGGCATCACCAACACCTATTCCGATTTCAATCCGTGCCACGGCAACGTTCCTGACCTGATCGAGGCCTGTAAGCGGGGCGTGATGCTGGCCGGCGGGCTGCCGATGGAATTCCCCACCATCTCCATCCACGAGAGTTTCGCCCATCCCACCAGCATGTTCCTGCGCAACCTGATGGCGATCGACACGGAGGAGATGATCCGCGCCCAGCCGATGGACGCGGTTGTACTGATCGGCGGCTGCGATAAGACCATTCCGGCGCAGTTGATGGGTGCGGCGTCCGCCAATATTCCGGCTATTGTGCTGCCCACCGGGCCGATGTTGGTGGGCCACTACAAGGGCGAGGTGCTCGGCGCCTGCACCGATTGCAGGCGGATGTGGGCGCAGTTCCGTGCCGGCGACCGCACCGAGGCGGAGATGGACGAGGTGAGCGGCCGGCTGGCGCCCACCAAGGGCACCTGCATGGTGATGGGCACCGCCAGCACCGTGGCTTGCATGACCGAGGCGTTGGGCATGTGCCTGCCCGGCGCTGC
>JBBROR010000031.1:0-18652 GCA_038229175.1 Acetobacterales bacterium
CGCGAAGCACCCCAGCTGAAGCTGAGCACGTCGATCCAATCCTTGTGGGTGTCCTCGGTGGCCGAGCCCTTGAACTTGTCGAATTTCATAAAGATGGACATGTCGCTTCTCCCTGAAATGCCGGACTTCCGGCGCCAAACCTCACTGCCAAACCTAACCAACCGTATACCGGAACGTCCCTTCCGGGTTCATCCCGACGGACACATGCGAGATCGCATCGCCCTCAGCCAATCGCGCCAGCACGTCTGCCGAGAGTTCCGGCAACAACGTGCGCGACAGGATGTTCTCAACGTTGCGTGCCCCGGACGAACTTTCGGTGCAGCGCGCGGCAATCGTTTCCACCAGGATCGGATCGTATTCGAACGTGGCGCGATAGGCATCGCGGACGCGCTTGCCGATCTTGTTCAGCTGAAGAACGACGATCTTTCGAATGACCTCGTCAGATAGCGGAAAGTAAGGTACTAAGGTTACCCGCCCCAGAAAGGCCGGCTTGAAATACTTCATTAGCTCAGGACGCAGTGCATCCGCCAGTCCTGCAGCATCCGGCGCGGTGTCCGGATCAGCAAACAGTTTTGTGATAAGATCGGTACCGGCGTTGGATGTCATGATGATGACGGTATTCTTGAAGTCGATATCACGGCCTTCGCCGTCCTTCATGTTGCCCTTGTCGAAAACCTGAAAGAAGACATCCTGAACCCCGACATGGGCCTTTTCCATCTCGTCCAGCAGGATCACCGAATAGGGCCGGCGACGGACCGCTTCGGTAAGGATGCCGCCTTCGCCGTAGCCGACATAGCCGGGTGGGCTGCCCATCAGCAGGCTAACCTTATGTTCCTCCTTGAACTCGGTCATGTTGATGGTCGTCATGTTCTGCTCACCGCCGTAGAGCAGATCGGCCAAGGTGAGCGCGGTTTCGGTCTTGCCGACACCGGATGTGCCAACCATCAGGAACACGCCGATCGGCTTGCGCGGGTCGAGCAGCTTGGCGCGGCTGGTGCGGATCGATTGCGCCACGGCTTCCAGTGCGTGCGGCTGGCCCACGATGCGCTCGCCCATGCGCGCGCCAAGGTTGAGCACGGTGCGGATTTCGTCGGACTGCATGCGCCCGGCGGGAATGCCGGTCCAGCTCTCCACAATCTCGGCCACCGCCTGGCCATCCACCACGGGGAAGATCAGCGGGTGTTCGCCCTGCAGTGCTGAAAGCTTTGCGTTCAGGCCCGCCAGGGCCGTGCGGAGTTCGGCCTTGTCCTGCAGGTCTTCCGGGCTTTCGAGAGATTTGCGAACCTCGCCGATCTCGCGGGCGATTACTTTTTCGTCTTCCCAGCGTGTTTGCAGCGCAATGCGGGCTTCCTCGGCTACGGCGCGTTCGACAAGGAGTTCGTCCTTGCGGGTTTCGTGCTTCGCGCCCGACGCCATTTCCCGGTCAAGGATGGCGACTTCCGTGTCGATCAGCGCAATGCGGCGGATACGGTCTTCGAGGGAGGCCGGTGCGGTCGCCTGGCTCATGGAGACGCGGGCACAGGCGGTGTCGATCAGCGAGACCGCCTTGTCCGGCAGTTGGCGGCTGGGGATGTAGCGAGCGGACAGGCGCACGGCCTCGCTGACGGCTTCATCGAGGATGCGAATGCCGTGATGGGCTTCGAGGGTGGAGACGAGGCCGCGGATCATGGCGATGGCGACGGGCTCGGTCGGCTCCTCCACCTTGACGACCTGGAAGCGACGGGTGAGCGCTGCGTCCTTTTCGAAGTATTTCTTGTATTCGGCCCAGGTGGTGGCGGCGATGGTGCGCAGTTCGCCACGCGCCAAAGCGGGTTTCAGCAGGTTGGCGGCATCGTTCTGGCCCGCCGCACCTCCGGCGCCGATCATGGTGTGAGCTTCGTCGATGAACAGGATGACCGGGCGCAGGCTGGCTTTCGTTTCTTCGATAACGGATTTAAGACGATTTTCGAATTCGCCCTTCATGCCGGCGCCGGCCTGCAAAAGGCCAAGGTCGAGCGTGCGCAAGATGACGTCCTTCAGCGCCGGCGGCACGTCGCCCGAGGCGATGCGCTGCGCGAAGCCTTCGACCACCGCGGTTTTACCGACACCGGCCTCGCCTGTCAGGATGGGATTGTTCTGCCGCCTGCGGGTAAGGATGTCGATCACCTGGCGGATTTCCATGTCCCGCCCGAGGATCGGGTCGATCTTGCCGGCACGGGCCTTGGCGGTGAGATCGACGGTGTATTGATCCAATGCGGCCGATCCGGCCGGACGTGGCGTTCCGTCCTCGGCGCCCATGGCGGGCTGGCCTTCGACGGAACTGGTAACGCTGGCCGCCTCGATGCTGCCCTTGGTGATGGCGAGCAGATCACGTTTCAGCGCATCCGGCTGCATTCGGGCGAATTGCGAGGACATCTCGCGGGCATGGCGCGCCAGGTTATCGTCGGCCAGCATGGCCCACAGGAGATGGCCGGATCGGACCCGCGACAGGCCGTGCTCGACAGAAGCCAGCAGCCAGGCCTGCTTCACCGCCTCCACAATCTCAGGTGCCAAGGCGGGGGCGCGTGAATTACCTGTCTTCATCTTGTCAAGCGCGCGATTGAGATCGGTCATCAAACGACCGTGATCGGCTTCGTAATGACGAAGAATGGCCGGAATGTCCGTATCGGTCCCATCGGCAAGCTTTAGCAGCCAATGTTCCAGTTCGACATTGTAATGCGTTCGTGAAAGGGTCAGCCCTGCTGACGCTTCAAGAGTGCGCCTGCAATGATCATCAAGCCGACCAACGAGGGACTTCAAATCGACGGCGGCCACTGGCGTCTCCCATTCGGTTTTCAGCGTTTCGGATCGATCCGGCTCGCATCTTTATTTCTATGATGTTAGATGGCGGCAGAGAAGTTCGTCCAGTGGGCCGGGTCACTGCCTCGGCACACAATTTTCGAGGACACGTGATGGCCGTGATGCCGGATGATTTCGAGCTGGATATTTTTCTGGCACCGATCGAGGGCGAGAGTATCGCGGGCCGTGACCTCAGGGAGGACTTTTCACCACAGTCCTTTTATTATCGTCTGCGTGATGCGCGGTCCGAGGCGCGCGCCGCGGAGCGTGCCGCTGATTCTGGTGGCAGCGACGAACAGAGCCCGCCGCAATGGCGCACCGTGCGCGAGCTTGCCAGCAAGGCGTTGCAAACCGAGACAAAGGATTTGGAGATTGCCGCATGGTACACCGAGGCGCTGGTGCGCAGCGACGGTGTGGTGGGCCTTGCCGCAGGAGCCATGCTGATCGATGGGCTGGTCAAGAATTTCTGGGATGCCGGTGTCTTTCCCCTGCCGGACGAGGACGGCATCTCCACCCGCGTGGCGCCAATAATTGGGCTCAACGGCCGGGGCTCGGACGGGACGTTGGTTCAGCCTTTGCGTAAAGTGTCGATGTGCCGCAGGCCGACCGGCGATCCACTTTACTTCTACCAGTTCGAGGATGCCGCGGCCGTGGCGGGTATCGCGGACATGGCCCGCAAGCAGGCCCGCCTGTCTTCGGGATCGCTGGTGTTCGATGACGTGGAAACCTGGTGTCGTGCCGCCGGGCAGGCGCATTTTGCCGGCCAGAAGGCGCGCCTTGCCGACGCCCGGGCCGCCTGGGTTGCGATGGCGGAGACACTGGATGCCAAGGCCGGCTCCGACAGCCCGGCCACCGGCCGCGTACGCGACCTGCTGGGGGAAATCCTCGATGCCGTCGGCCGTTACGGCCCGAGGGACAGCGGCGACACGCAGGTGGCGGCGAGCGCGGAAGATGGCGGGAACACAGTTTATGTGAACACCGGCGCATCCCAGGGTCCGGTCTTGCAGAGTGGCGCAGCCGGGCGCGTGGCGACGCGCGAAGACATGCTGCGCGACATCTCCCGGATTGCGGACTGGTTCCGCAGGGCAGAGCCGACATCGCCGATTTCGAACACGTTGGATGACGCGGTGCGCCGCGCCCGGATGACGTTGCCGCAGTTGCTGGCCGAACTGGTGGACGATCGGGGCGCGCGCAACGCCATATTGTCCAGCCTTGGGATAAAGCCGGCCGAGGATGAATAGTGTAAGAACTCAACAAAACAGGCTTGGCATGCCATGAAATCGATACGGCGGATCAAGATCGATTGTTCGAGCGTTGCCATTGTCATGCTGTGATTGACCATACCGCATCCGGGTGCCTAACGTCTGTCGCCATGCGGACCACCGCCTAGACAGCGTCATCAAACAGCCAAGGGGGGACTGCCGTGAGTGCCAGCGTACATGACAAACTCAATCGCGTTCGCAAGCCGCGCGTCCACATTTCCTATGAAGTGGAGACGGAGGGTGCCCAGATCGAGCGTGAGTTGCCGTTCGTTGTTGGGGTGATGGGTGATTTCTCCGGCGATCCGCAGCAGCCGCTGCGCCCGCTGGTGGACCGCAAGTTCACCCAGATCGACCGTGACAACTTCAACGACGTGATGGCGCGCATGGCGCCGGGCCTCAACCTCAAGGTTGAGAACACGTTGGCCGATGACGGCAGCGAAATGGCCGTTAATCTGAAGTTCAATTCGATGGAAGATTTCGAGCCGGCCCGCGTGGCCGACCAGGTTCCGGCTTTGCGCGCCCTGATGGAGACGCGCAACAAGCTGCGCGACCTGATGAGCAAGGTGGACCGGTCCGACGAGTTGGAAGGCCTGCTGGAGAAGGTTCTGCAGAACGAGAGCGAGCTGAAGACACTGTCGAGCCAGCTTGGCCTCGACAAGCAGGAGGGCTGATCCATGTCGCAGACCCAGACTGGCGCCGCCGGAGCAGGTGGTATTGCCACCGAAGGCCCGAGCTTCCTTGACCAGGTGGTGGCCGCCACCAAGCAAACCGAGCCGGATCACGCGCAAGATCTGGTCAAGACGCTGGTTGAGCAGGCGCTTTCAGGGACCGTGACGTTCGACAAGAACCTGTCGCGCACGTTCGACCGCGCGATCGCGGCCATCGATCGCAAGATGTCCAAGCAGTTGAACGCGATCATGCATGATCCGAAGTTTACTAAGCTTGAGGGCAGCTGGCGCGGGCTGAACCATCTGGTCATGAACAGCGAGACCGGCACCGGGCTTAAGATCCGCGTTCTGAACATGACCAAGCGTGAGCTGAATCGCGATCTGACGAAGGCGGTGGAGTTCGACCAGAGCCAGTTGTTCAAGAAGATCTATGAGAACGAGTTCGGCACCCCCGGCGGCGAGCCTTACGGCGCCCTGATCGGCGACTATGAATGGGGCAAGCACCCCGACGACATCGACAGCCTGCGTCTGATTTCCAACGTAGCGGCAGGGGCGTTCGCGCCGTTCATCTCGGCGGCCAGCGCCCAGATGTTCGGCTTTGACGACTGGACCGAGCTGTCCAAGCCGCGTGACCTGGCCAAGATTTTCGAAACGGCGGAATACGCGAAATGGCGCAGTTTTCGGGAGAGCGAGGACAGCCGTTTCGTTTCTTTGGTGATGCCGCGTGTGATCGCCCGCCTCCCCTATGGCGCGGCCACCAAGCCGATCGACGAATTCGCCTATGAGGAAGCGCCGTTCGACGACAACGGCGCCGCCTTGCCGCAGGCGCACAAGGACTATTGCTGGATGAACGCGGCCTACACGATGGGCTCGCGCCTCACCAACGCGTTTGCCCAGTATGGCTTCTGCACCGCCATCCGCGGCGCAGAGGGCGGCGGCAAGGTGGAGGGCCTTCCGGCCCACGTGTTCACCTCCGACGATGGCGATCTTGACACCAAATGCCCGACCGAGATCGGCATTACCGACCGACGTGAGTTCGAATTGTCCAACCAGGGCTTCATGGCACTCAGCCATTACAAGAACACAGATTACGCTGTTTTCATGAGTGGCCAATCCTGCAACAAGCCGAAGAAGTATGATCGCCCGGAGGCCACGGCCAATGCCGCGATTTCGGCCCGCCTGCCCTACCTGATGGCCACCAGCCGTTTCGCCCACTTCCTCAAGGTTATGGCGCGCGACAAGATCGGCTCGTTCATGGAGGCGTCGGACTGCCAGGTCTGGCTCAATCGGTGGATCTCGAACTACGTCAACACCAACCAGGATGCCGGCCAGGAAATGAAGGCCAAATTCCCGTTGCGTGAGGCCAATATCGAGGTGAAGGAAATACCGGGCAAGCCGGGCTCCTACAATGCTGTGGCGCATCTGCGGCCGTGGCTGCAGATGGAAGAGCTGTCGACCAGCATGCGGATGGTCGCGCGTATTCCGCAGAAATCCTAACCGGCGACGCGGGGCCCGCTTGGTCTTCATGCCCGCCGGTGTGTCATGAGTGAAACGCGCGCTCCGGAACCGTCGCCTCCCCTGCGGGATGCGGTGCTTTCGGGGCGTTTTTTCACGCGTGTGCGCGCCACGGAGGGGGACACGCTGGCGGCGTTTGTCGACCCGCGGCGGGAGCGGCCGCTGGCGCTTTGGTTCGGCGACGATCTGGCGCGACGGCTGGTGTCTGACGAGGACGCATTGCGGGGCGCGTTGGATCGGGATATCGCGGCCATCGATGCGCAGATCGCAGCACAGGTTGACGCCATCCTGCATCATCGCAGGCTGCAGCTTCTGGAAGCGGCGTGGCGTGGGATCGATTGGCTGGTGGCCGGGCTGGAGCACGGCAGCAAGGTGAAGGTCAAGCTGCTGGCCGTGACCTGGCCGGAGATCTGCCGGGATTTCGAGCGGGCGGCGGAATTCGATTCCAGCCAGATGTTTCGCAAGATCTATGAGGACGAATTCGGGTCGCCGGGCGGTGAACCGTTCGGACTGATGATCGTCAATCACGAAGTTCGGCATCGCCCCGGCGGCGGCACCACCACCGACGATGTGGGCGCACTGACGGCGTTGGCCGGTGTGGCGGCGGCTGCCTTTGTGCCGACGGTGCTGGGGGCTTCGCCGGCGTTGCTGGACCTCGACAATTTCGCCGATCTGGCGGGGGTGGCCGATCCGGTATCGTCGTTGCGCGACGTGGCGCACCAGCGCTGGCGCGGGCTGGCGGGGATGGAAGACAGCCGGTTTCTGGCGCTCGCCCTGCCCCGGCTGCTGGCGCGCGCGCCGTGGGAGGATGATCCGGGCCGGCGTGACGGGTTTCGCTATCAGGAATACGCGCCGGATGCCGCCGCCCGGGTGTGGATGAACGCCGCGTTCGGCTTCGCAGCCGTGGCGGTGCGGGCCTTCAGCCGGTTCGGCTGGCCGGCGGATGTGCGCGGCGTGGAGACCGATCTCGAATCGGGTGGGCTGGTCACCGAGATGCCGCTGGAGCCGTTCTCCACCGACCCTGGCCTGACCTGGGTGCGCCACCCGCTGGAGATACAACTGACAGACCGGCAGGAGCGCGCTTTCGTGGATGCCGGGCTGGTGCCGCTGGCGCCGCTGCCGTTCGGCAATGACGGCGTGTTCTGTGCGGTGCCCAGCCTGCAGACGCCGAAGCGGTTCCAGGGTGCCAACGCCGCGGCGGCTGACGCCAATGCGCGCATTTCCGCTCAGATCAGTGCCATGCTGTGCGTGGCGCGTTTCGCGCACTGCGTGAAGCTGATGGGGCGCGACATGGTGGGCGCGTTTCGCACCAATGAAGAGATCGAGAGCCAGTTGCAGACCTGGATCACGAAATACGTGAATTCCAACCTGTCCGCCGGGGCGGAGACCCGCGCCCGCTATCCGCTGGTGGCCGGCAGCGTGTCGGTGCGCGAGCGCCCGGGCCGCCCCGGTGTGTTCGGCTGTACGGTTCTTCTGCAGCCGCACTACCAGCTCGACAACGTGTCGGCGAGTTTTCGCCTGATGACCGATATCGCAACGCCAGGCCGCGTGGGCTGATGCCTACCACGCCATCCGAACCGGGGAGACGCCGCCATGTCCGCTAGCCAGGCTGCCAACGGGCCAGGCGCCCTTTTCAAAGCTGGGAAACTCGACGAAGCGGTGGCTGCCGCGGGTGCTGCCGTGAAGAAGACGCCGGGGGACCTCGCCGCGCGCGTGCTGTTGGCCGAGCTGCTGCTGTTCACCGGCAACTACGAACGCACCGATGTCATTCTGGACGCTGCCACCGGCATCGATCCGGAGGCGGTGATCGTGGTGGCCGAGTTCCGCCAGCTGCTGCGCGCCGAAATTGCACGGCGGCAGTATTGGCGGGATGGGCGGCTGCCGGAATTTCTGGGCCAGCCCAGCGAGACGCAGCGGCTTTTGCTGGCGGCGTCCGTGTCCATGCGCGCCGGTGACTCGGCAGAATCCCACAAGCTGGCGCAGGCTGCAGAAGCGGCGCGCCCGCCCGCGAAGGTGACCATCGGGGGCACATCGCACGAGGATTTCCGCGACGCCGACGACCTGTGTGGCGGCTCGCTGGAAGTGCTGACGTCGACTGGGAAATACTACTGGGTGCCGATCGAGCGGGTGCAGAGCATCGATTTCCATCCGGCCAAGCGCGCCCGCGATCTGTTCTGGCGTCGCGCCACCATTTCCGTGCAGGCAGGGCCGGATGGGGACGTGTATATTCCGGTGCTCTACAGCCCGCCCACCGCGTTGGACGACGACACGCTGCGATTGGGGCGGGCGACCGACTGGGTGGGCGAAGGCGACGAGCCCGTACGGGGCATTGGCCAGCGGATTTTCCTGGTGGGCGAGGAGGCCATGGAGATCATGTCGCTTGAAACTATCGAGTTTGAGTTCAAGACCAGCGCGGATAGGCAGGACTTTGCCGGTGAGCGCGACTGATGAGCGGTGCGCGCGGCTTCGGCCGCACCTTTGGCGATGGCGGGCGGGAACCGGGGGCGCGCGAACCGGGGGCGCGCGAAGCTGGGTCACGTGAAGCGGGGGGCCGCGACACGTCGCGCAAGCCGCAGCCGCGTGCGCTGCTGCCGCTGCTCGATCGGCTGATTGACGACAATCCCGGCGATCTGCAGGACGCTCCGATGTCGACGTCGGAGGCGCTGGAGGTGTTGCGGCGGTCGGTGCGGCGCGATCTGGAAGCGTTGCTGAACGCGCGGCGGCGGTGGCGCAGCTGGCCTGCGTCGTTGCGGGAGCTGCAGGCCTCGCCGGTGGGATACGGCATGCCCGATCTAAGCTCCGGCGCATTGGCCGACCCCAAGCGGCGCGAGGAGTTCCGTGCCGAGGTGGAGGCCACCATCAGGCGGTTCGAGCCTCGGTTGGCGCGGGTGCGGGTGAGCCTGGTGGGCGAGCTGTCGCCGCTGGATGCCACCTTGCGGCTGCGCATCGATGGCCTGCTGCACGCCGATCCGGCGCCGGAGCCGGTGGCGTTCGACACGGTGATAGAGCCTGGCATCTCGGACGTGAAAATCGAGGCGTCCCGCGATGTCTGACAGCCTGCTGCCGTACTACAACCGCGAATTGGTGGCGATCCGCAAGCTTGCGGCCGAGTTTGCCGATGCCAATCCTAAGATCGCGGGGCGGCTGCGGCTGGCCGCCGATGCGGTGGACGATCCGCATGTGGCGCGCCTGCTGGATGGCACAGCGTTTTTGGCGGCGCGGGTGCATCACCGGCTCGATGACGAATTCCCTGAATTGACCGATGCGCTGCTGGGGTTGCTGTATCCGCAGTTTCTGGCACCGGCGCCGGCGGCCGCAATTGCGCAGATGACCTGCGCCGCGGATCTGATGGGCCCCTTGACCGTGCCGGGGGGGCTTGCGGTGGACAGCGAACCCGTGCGCGGCGAGCCTTGCCGGTTTCGTACGTCCTCTCCCGTCACGCTTTGGCCGATCGAAATCGAGGCGGCACGACTGAGCGGGCTGCCGTTGGCGGCGCCGCCGAACACGTTGGCGCAAGGGGCGCAGTCGGTTTTGCGGCTGACATTGCGCTGCGTCAATTCGGACGCAACTTTTACCAAACTGGGGCTGGACCGGCTGCGGCTTTTCCTGCGTGCGCCAGGCAATGTGTCGCTGCCACTGTATGAGCTGCTGTGCGGGCATGCGCTGTCGGTGGCTTATGCCGATGGCCCGGTGGACCCGGCCGCGGTGCTGCATGGGGGTGACGCGCTGAAGCCCGGTGGGTTCGGGCCGGAGGATGGCCTGTTTCCCTGGCCGGCCCGGGGGTTTTCGGGGTTCAGGCTGCTGGCGGAGTATTTCGCGCTGCCGGAGAAGTTCCTGTTCATCGATCTGGAGAAGATCGACACCAAGACGCTCGCCAATGCCGGGCGTCGCATGGATGTGTTCATCTATCTTGATCGCGCGGTGCCAGAGCTTGAACGCTCCCTGAACGCCGAAACGTTCGCGCTGGGGTGCGTGCCCATCGTGAATTTGTTCCCGCAGCGTTGCGAGCCGGTGCCGGTGACACACGAGGACACCGAGTATCGGGTGGTGCCGGACAGCCGGCGCCCTGGCGGCATGGAGGTGTGGTCGATCGAGCGGGTGCGGGAGACGCGGCCGGACGGGTCGTCTCGCCCGTGGCGGCCGTTCTATCGGTTGTCGGAACAGTCAAAGCTTGGGCTGTCGGACGAGCCGGGAGGATTTTTTCATTTGATCCGTCGGCCGTCGCCGGCGCCGTTGCGGGGAAGCGAGGTTTTTCTCGCACCGTTCGATCCGGAGTTCGACGCCAATGGGGGGCAGTCGGGCACGGTGCTTTCGATCGATGCGCTGTGCACCAATCGCGATATGGCGGCCGAGTTGCCGTTTGGCGGCGGGCATCCGCGAATGAAGCTGACGGAGGGGATGGCGACGATCACGCGGGTTTCATGCATCACGGCGCCCACTGCGCCGTTGCGGCTTAAGGCGCGCGATCAGACGTTCTGGCGGCTGATTTCGCATCTTTCGCTCGGCCACCTGACGTTGGTGGGGGGGGCAGAGGGGGCCGTGGCGCTGAAGGAGGCGTTGCGGCTGTATGACTGGCGGGACACTGCGGAGACGCGGGCGGCGATCGATGGGCTGGTGGGCGTGTCGTCCCGGCCCGGCGCGGCCCGGGTGTTGGGGGCGCGGGCCGGGGCGTTCTGTCGGGGGCTGGACGTGACGTTGGAATTCGAGCAGCGGGCATGGGAGGTGGGCGGGCTTTACCTGCTGGCATCGGTGCTGGATCGGTTTTTGGCGCTGCATGCAACGTTGAACTCGTTCGTGCGGACCAGTGCGGTGCTGCGGGGGCGAAGTGGGAAGGTGGCGGGCTGGCCGGCGCGGGCCGGGGCGCGCGTGCTGCTGTGAGCAAGTTGTCAGAGGCCGAACCGCCGCCGGTTTCGCGCAGGGCTGGCTCGGCGATGGCGATGCTGCTTCGCCGACCGCAGCGGTATCGGTTCGATGCCGCCGTGCGGGTGCTGGTGCATGCCGCCGAGACCGGCGAGCCTGCCGATGCGATGCGGTTTCGCGCGCCGGTGGGCAGCGCGTATCCGGGGCCAGAGGTGTTCGCGGTGCGCGAGACCGAGGGGCGAACTCCGATGCTGACGACGCCGGTGATGGGGCTGACCGGGCCGAACGGGGTGCTGCCACGGCATTACGGCGAGATTTTGCACGCAACGGTTCGCAATCGTTCGACTGCGTTGCAAGATTTTACCGAGTTGCTCGCGCAGCGCTTCGTGGCGCAATTCGCGCGGGCGGGGATGAAGTATCGGCCGCATCGGGTGCGAGAGGCGGCGCATCTCAATCAGATGGCCAATCGTCGGCGTGGGCATCCGCAGACGCCGGATCCGCTGACGCAGGCGCTGCTGGCGTTCATCGGGTTTGGCACACCGGGTTTGGTGGAGCGGGTGGCGGCCGGGCCGGAACCGTTGCTGCATTATGCCGGCCTCCTGTCGATGCGGCCGCATTCGGCCGATCGGCTAGAGGCGATGCTGTCTGACTGGTTGGGGCGGAAGGTTGAGGTGGTGCAGTTCGTAGGGGACTGGCTGAGCCTGCCACCGGACCAGCGCACGCGGATGCCGCTGGGGCGCAGTGCTGGGGCGTTCAACCAGTTGGGACTGGACGCCACAATAGGGGTTCGCGCGTGGGACATTCAGGCACGCATCGTTCTGCGCATCGGCCCGCTGGACAGTGAGGGGTTTGCGGCACTGCTGCCGGATCGGCCGTTGTTGCGACGCTTGGTGTCGCTGACGCGGGCGTTTTTAGGGTTCGAGACGGGGTTTGCAGTGAATCCTGTGCTTTCGGCCGTGGCGGTGCCACCGTTGCGCCTGGAAGGTGGGACCTCCACCGGGGCGCCTCCGACGCGGCTGGGGTGGAACACGTGGATGCCGAAGACGGAGCAGCGGGGGGATGCAGGAGACGCGGTATTTGTCGCTGAACTGGTGGAAGCGGAAGAAGCGAGGGCTGCATCGCACCTGAGCCCTTGATCTCAGCGCCGCCGCTGGTATGGTCCGGCTCCGCACGCAGGAGAGTTGGCCGAGCGGCTTAAGGCGCACGCTTGGAAAGCGTGTGTACGTGAAAGCGTACCGTGGGTTCGAATCCCACACTCTCCGCCAGCGTGGCTTGTATGGCATTTTAATGCGCAATTTCAGTTACTTACGGGTCTCCGGCGAGAAGCCGCCCTCACCCCCGCCCTCATCCCGCCGCCCTCACTCCTCGGCTATGCTGCCACGCCGGGGGCGCAAGCTCCTGCATTCTCTATGGCCGCCCTGAAGCTCCGATAGAGGCTCCCTTCATCGTCTCTAACTGCCTCCCGAGAGGCCGATCCGGGGTCGCCACCGGCCATCCTGCGAGCGATTTTGGGGAAGTCTTTCTTCATCCAGTTGGAGACAGTAGTGTGCTGCATCGCCCCACCACCCTGACATGGCGCTAGAACACTTGCCAAAGGCCCCTGGAGCTGTCGTTTAGGCTGGCCGGTAGGGTAAGCAGCGGGTGCCCCCTGAAGGCCCCCAGCGAGGCTCTCAGGCGGCTCCCTGGCGAGACCCTAGATTGCAGGCATCGGCGGGTGTGGCCACGGCTTGTCCATGACGATGTAGGTGTGGCCCAGCCAAAATTCCAAGCATCCCTCCGTCTTTAGGAACGACCAAACGGATGCATCGCGGCGTCCGATGAACAGTCCATAGCCGTTGATGCTCACGAAACCACTCTCAATAATGATCTTCATAACGCCTCTCCTCATGCGGAGAAGCAGCAATGCCATCATCTATTACACAATGCAAGCTACCTATGTTGTAGTAAAAGCTCCCGATACTGGAACTGTCCCAGGCATGCAACTGTCTTGTCTGCGGGACTACTTTATCTAAGCCTGCGCGAACATGTCACTACGAAGGCGCAATGATATTGAAGCCGAGCAAAGAGGCACCGACCCAAAAGGGGACGGCACCCGCGAGAGCGTGATGAATTGAGACCAATGGAAGGAGGGGGTCATAAGTGCAGTTGACTGCACCTTGAAAGGCCAGCAAGGAGCAGCACCACATCAGCATCACCCCTAAAGAGCACCCGCGAGAGCGTGATGCATTGAGACCAATGGAAGGAAGGGATCATAAGTGCAGTTGACTGCACCTTGAAAGGCCAGCGAGGAGCCTCACCACATCATCATCACCCTTAAAGAGCACTATAGAGGCTCTCTTATTGAGTTTATTTAGTGAGTAGTAGGTGAGTGAATTTATAGGTAACTGTCTATGTGTCTTAATATGCTCATATGGATCAGTTTAGTCTCCCCCCCTACCCCCCAGGCGGGCCGATATGGGCGGCAATCATCCGAGGCTCCGTAAGTGCAGTCAACTGCACCTACCGGCCTCCCATTGCGGCTTCGGTCATCGCGAGCTTGACCCTTTGGACCGTGCCGACCCCCACACCGACCATCTTCGCGGCCTTCACGATGCCAGTTCCGGCCCGTAGATGGCCCCTAATGGCTTCTTCGGTGTCGCTGCTGACCTTGGGCCTGCCAATGGCCTGCTTGCGGTTCCCTTGGGGGTCTCTGCGAACCATCCCTTTGGCTTGCTCCTCCATCGCCCTCGCCATCCCGGCTTTCACGCGGGACTGGATCATGCTTCGCTCGAACTCCGCGAACACTCCCATCATCCCGAACATGGCCCGGCCCGCCGGGGTCGTGGTGTCGATAGCCTGCTGATGAAGGAACAGGTCCACCTGCGAGCCGTGAAGTTCTTGCAGGGTCGCAAGAAGGTCCGGGAGCGACCGGCCCATGCGGTCCACGGCCCAAGCCATGACCACATCGAACTTGCCCCGCGTGGCGTCCTTCAACATCGCATCCAAACCGGGCCTCTTGTCGCGGCCATTCGACCCGCTGATGCCCGCATCATCATACGTTGCGGTGATGGTCCACCCGCGTTGCGCTGCTGCCGCCCCCAGATCGCGGCGCTGGTTATCCACCGTCTGTTCACCCGTGGAGACCCGCAAGTAGAGTGCTGCCCGTATCGTCTTCGCCATCGCCGTGTCCTCCGTTGCGGCACGACAATGCAGCACGACCATACAGAAAGCTACTGTTAATTGTATGCCTGAGGACGGGCCTTGTGGGCTGCGGTTTCGCTGGGCTGTAGCGCCGGGTTTCGGTAGGGGTTTCGGTATGGGCGCTGATGGCGTCTTCAACGGGCCTTTGGCGATGCCGTGCGCGTCATCGTGATGCGCCTTGCATGGTGCGCCACCGTAACGCTTACTGGCATCTCATTCTCCCAGGAACCGCCATGCGCCACCTATTGCTACTGACTGCGGCGCTTTCCCTCTCCGCTTGTAGTCACACGATTACGATGCTGGGGCGAGATGGCACTTCCGGCACCGGCACCGCCACCCGTGGCATCGGAACAGGCACGATGAACGTTGCGATGGGTGGCGAGAGCTATGCGGGGAAGTGGACCGCAGTGAGCGCGGGCATGAACTCGACCGGCACGGCGCTATTGGTGTCCGACAAGGGAAGCCGCCTTCGATGCTCCTTCGAGTATGGCGGCATGACCGACGCTGGCTTCGGCAGTTGCAAAGACGGGCAAGACCGCGCCTACGACCTGCAGATCGAGTGAAGATCAAGCCGCCGCCCCGTTTCGCTAGGAGGGTGCCGAGGGCCGGGCCGGGGGAACCAGCGTCCGGAACCGCCCCATAGGTGCCCTGACATACTTTTGGAAAATTCCTGAAGGGCCTTGTGGTCGCCGCCGAGCGACCCCGCAGGGAGCAACGCCCGCAGCCATGCCATATCCAACTACTACAGGCGGATGGGGTTTTAACCGGAGGCTTCCAGGTAGGGATGCACCCGCCGCCTCCACAGCAGCGTCCACGGGACTCCTAGAGGGCCTCCTGAGATGACGGTGGAATGGGCGGAAGCTGCACCGCCTCCACACACGCCCTCAGCGCCGGGTCCAGATCGCTGTGGAAGTAAACTCGGTTGGTCATACTCTGTCCCTTGTGGCCCACCACCTGTTGAATGACCCGCTCGATCTGCCCTGCCCGGCCTGCCTCGGTGATGAACCAGTGGCGGAACGAGTGGAAGGTGATGAGCGACTGGCGCTTGCCTTTGACCGCATCATCAACAGCCACGGTGGCCCGCTTGCGGTAGTGACCGAACCGCTTTGATGCCGCCATTGATCGTTCCCGATCTTCCTTGAGTGGTCCCGCCTCATGGAAAAAGTAGGCGGAAGCTCCCTTATCCTTGCACCGTCTAGCCACGATCTCTGTAAGGGCGGAGTGAATTGGAACACGTCGCTGCCCAGCTTTGGACTTCGCTCTGCGCACTTTGAACCATCCATCGCCGCAGTCACTCACCGCAAGCCGGTAGATTTCCTCGATCCTCATCCCGGTTAACGCAGCGACCCGCATTAAGTCTGCCAACTCAGCGTCAGCCGGGCCGGTCAGCAAGCGGCGCAATTCAGCATGTGTGAATGGCCTTTTGACCGTCTCATCGGTGCCCTTCGACGCCCCCTTTGATGGCGCTTGGCCGTCCCAAGGGTTCGTCTTGTCGGCAGCGAGCACGCCCTTGCGGTCCAGAAAGGTCCAGTAGGACCGGCATACGGAAATGACGCTCGCGATGGTCTTCGGATGACGCCCTGACTTCACCAGGCACTCCGTCACGAACCGCCCCGCCTCCCGCCGCCTGATGGCTTCGATGGTCGTTGCGATCTTCGCCTCCTTCATCCAGCCTTGCAGCACGGCAAGCGCCCTTCGATGGCCAAGTTTGGTTCGTCCTGCGAAGGCACCTTTCTGCCCGCCCTCGATCAGCCAGTCATCCAGGTGATGCAGTAACGGCGTAGCCCTGCCGCTGGCCACCGCATAAAAGCCAGCGGCGGCAGCGTGGCCGTGCTTGGCTGCTATGGCCTTCGCCCTGTCATCTAGGTGGCCTCGTAGGGCGGCTTCCTGGCCCTGCTCATCAGCGTCACGCCCCGTCACCACCTCCTCGCCATGCCGTGCGGCTTCTAGGGCTGCTCGCCACTGGTCGGCCTCGGGCGTCAAGGTTTCCCCAGGGGGCCTTCGAGCCGCCTCGATGATCTGTTGTAGGTCCACAAACACCTGACGTGATGCCACCGCCGCCTCCACACGGTCAGTGGTCTTCAGCGATTGGACAAGCTGCTTCTTACCGATCTTGCCTTGCAGCGTGCGCGGCACGTCTAGCACCGCGTAGTAGCCCAGCTTCCGCTTTTCGACCCTTGCCATACTAAACCGCCCTCACCCCCGCCCTCACCCCGCCGCCCCATTTAGCGCATTGAAAAGACAGGAAAGCAAGTAAGATCAGCGGCCTATGGACCGGCTTCCGGAGAGTCCCACACTCTCCGCCAGTTTCCCGCAGAAAACTGCGATTTTTTATCTTAAAGACGTTTTATCCGCTTCTCTGGCCCCTCCAAATCTTTGACGCTTGCTTGGGATTTGTGGGGCGTGATCACTTCGGGGGCGCTTACGCCTCGTCACTGCTCACCCCCCCGCCTTGTCACCCCGATTGCATAACGGGCACGCCCGCCATGGCGGCCCGGAGCGCATTCAGCGCTGAGCGTCCATATAGTCGTCCTGTGGCGATCACGCTGACCGCCGCGGCATAGACCTTGGCTTCTCATTGCGCACGGAAGCCGTTGGTCTCCTTGCGGAAGATCACCGAAGGACGCAGCGCCCGCTCGCAGGTGTTGTTGGTATACGGCACGTAGCGGTGGATCACGAAGCGGAACAGGTCAGCCCGATCGCGCCGCATCGCACGGAACAGCTTGCGCCCCGCGCTGGCGTTCGTTTGCGCAATATCAGCATATCATCACGATAGAGCCTCTGCGATGAAGGCGCTCGATGCCAAGGGGAATGCGAAGATGGATGTGATGTCAGGGCATTATGACCTTCCGATCAAAGCCCACCCTGCGGCGGCGCGGGATTTATATCTTCAGGGCGTGGATCTGCTGCTCACCAACTATCCTGGTGCTCTCGGTGCTTTCGATCAGGCAATCGCCATCGATGCGGATTTCACAGTCGCTCATGTTGCGCGGGCGCGTGCGCTACAGATTGCGGGCGACATGCCAGCCGTAACGGCTGCGATGCAGTCGGCGGATGCGCTGCTCGCCGGCGCTGATGCGCAGACAGTGAGCCATGCCGGTGTTTTTCGCCATCTGATGGCAGGGCGGCCGGAGGCGGGGCTTGATGCAGTCCGAGTGCATCTCATGGCATGGCCGCGCGATGCGGTGGTATTGAGTACCGCTGCCAACGAGACCGGGCTTATCGCCCTGTCCGGACGTGCCGGACGAAAGTCGGAATTAGCTGCGTTTTTGGATGGTCTCGCGCCCGCCTATGGCGACGATCCCTGGTTTGCAGCCCATCATGGCATGGCGCTATCAGAGAATGGACAGATCGAACGCGCTCGGCCGTTGGTCGAAAGCTCCATCGTGGCACTCCGAGCCAACAGCGGCGGCGCCCATGCCATGGCGCATGTGCTCTACGAATCCGCCGAGGCCGATGCCGCGATCACGTTTCTGCGTGGATGGCTCGCTGACTATCCGCGGGATGGCGGGTTTCTCGGGCATCTATCCTGGCATCTGGCGCTCGTCGAACTGGCGCGCGGGGACCTTGCAGCGGGTGAGCGTCTCTTCGACGAGGCGTTCGCCGCCGCGGATTATCGCGGTCCAAAATTCATCAAGCTGTTGGATGCCACGTCTTTCCTATGGCGCGCCGAACTGGCCGGCTACGCGCACGACGCTGCTCGCTGGCGGTCCGTGCATACGTTCGTTCACAGCGTCTTTCCGCGGGCGGGCACGCCGTTCTCCGACTGGCACGCCGCGGTGGCCGATGCTGCCGTCGGTGATTCGGCGGCCCTCGAACAGCGCCTGTCGGAGCTCGCGGACCTCATACAAGACGGGCGATACAGCGCTGGTGAGACTGTGCTGCATTTCATGCGGGCACTGCAGGCTTTCAGCCAACAGAATTATGCAATAGCGATTTCTGAGATTGAGGCGATGCTGCCGGAGTTGGTCCGCATGGGTGGCAGCCGGGCCCAGCTCGACCTTGTGGAAGCAACACTACTCAAAGCCTGTTTGGCCGCCGGTCGGCTCGACTACGCGAGCCGTGTGCTGGCACGTCACCGCCCGGGTGCGATGCCCCTCACAGTGATACATAACTGAGCTGCCCCTGAGCGAAGAATGTACGTTCAATCATGCCGGCTGGGCCAGCGCCCGCGCTATTCGGGTTCTTCCAACATCCATCACTCAGGAACATTGGTTCCTGGGTGCGATAAATCGTTGGTTGCGGGAATAGGATTTGAACCTATGACCTTCAGGTTATGAGCCTGACGAGCTACCGGGCTGCTCCATCCCGCGTTCTTGGTCTTATATTTCACGTGGTATTTTAGCCGTC
>JBBROR010000032.1:0-17969 GCA_038229175.1 Acetobacterales bacterium
CCCCGCAACGCCCGCGGCATGGTGGAATACACCACCGAAATCGACATCACCCGACCGGTCAACGCGGCGAAAAGCAACAACATCCTGTTCTTCGATGTGGTCAACCGCGGCAGCAAGCGCCTGAACACGCTGTTCAACGCGGATGTCAAAGGCACGCAGGCCCAGATCAACAACGTCGAGTCCGCCGGCGATGGTTGGCTGCAAAAGCTCGGCACCACCATGATCTGGTTCGGTTGGCAGGGCGACATCCTGCCCGGTGATGGGCGGCTCACCACCAATCTGCCGGTCGCCCACAACCGGGGCGGCTCCCCCGTCACCGGCGTGGTGCGCAGCGAACTGACCACACTCGCCCCCACCCCCACGCTCAACCTGTCTTCCGGCTGGTTCACCGGCATGACCCACGCCTCCTACCCCACCGTTGACACCGACAACACCAAGGCGCTCGACGAGGGCTTCCGGCCGACCCTCACCATGCGTGGGCGCGAAAACGCACCGCGCGAGATTATTCCAACCGCCAACTGGCGCTTTGGTGGCTGCGACAAGCCGAACGACACCCAGATCTGCCTGCCCGCAGGCTTCCAGCCCGGCAAACTCTACGAGGTGATCTATCGCGCCCGCGACCCGAAGGTGATGGGCCTCGGCTTCGCTGTCACGCGCGACGTCGCGGCCTTCTTCCAGCACGCCGAACGTGACACGAAGGGCACCGCCAACCCGGTGGTGCACGGCCCCAAGACCAAATCCATCGTGTTCGGCCAATCCCAGAGCGGCCGCTTCATCCGCAGCTTCGTGGCGCTCGGCTTCAACAAGGGTGAAGACGGCAAGCAGGTCTTCAACGCCGCCATGCCGCATATCGGCGGCGGCCTGATGCCGCTGAACCTTCGCTTTTCCCAGCCAGGCCGCGCCTGGGGCCAGCAGGTCGATCACGACTACCCCGCCTACGACTTTCCTTTCACCTACGCACGCGAAGCCGACCCGCTCACCGGCCGCACCCAGGGCCTGCTCGATCGCTGCGAGGCCAGCCGCACCTGCCCGCTGATCTTCCACACCGCGACGGCATTGGAAATCTGGGAGGGCCGCCAGTCCCTCGGCCTCACCGACCCGCTCGGCCTGCGTGACGCGAAGGAGCCGGCCAACGTGCGTACCTATATTCTGGCCAGCACCCAGCACGCCCCGCCCGCGCTGCCATTGCCGGCCCGCGTGCCGTTCGGCCTGTGCCAGCAACAATCCAACCCCAACCCGCATACCTGGACCCTGCGGGCGGCTTTTGCGAATATGACCGGCTGGGTAAGGGACGGGAAAGCGCCGCCCGCCTCGGTCAAGCCCAGCATATCCGCCGGCACGCTTGTTCCGCTGGACCGCGTTCGCTTCCCGGCCATCCCCGCCACCAATTACGGCACGGATCGTCCGGCCCCACGCTACACCGGCGCCGTCAGCGCGCTGCATGTGCTCGATTTTGGCCCCGGCTATCGCGGCGGCGACAGCTCCGGCGTGATCACCCGCGAACCCCCGGTATCGGGCACTGCTGGCTACGGCATCCTCGTGCCCCAGGTGGATTCCGATGGCATCGACATCGGCGGGGTGCGCAACGTGTATCTCGGCGCCCCCATCGGCACCTATACCGGCTGGAACAGCTTCCGCCCGGATGTTTTCGACGGCGGTTTCTGTAATTTCTCCGGCAGTTTCATCCCATTTGCCGCCACCAAGGCCGAGCGCGATGCGGCCGGTGATCCCCGCCCCTCGCTGGAGGAGCGGTACCCAACCAAGGACGCCTATGTCGCCTCTGTCACCAAGGCCGCGGACGCCCTGGTTGCCGGGCGAATGCTCTTGCCCGAAGATGCACAGCGCCTGATCGGCGAGGCCGCGGACAAAGGCGTCCGCAGCGGGCCGTAACGCCAGCAGCACACCGGCCCTTGCCGACAAACGCCGCTTGCGCTACCACCCCGCCCTCGCGTGCGCGTGGTTGCGGGCGTGGTGAAATGGTAGACACGCCAGATTTAGGTTCTGGTGGCGCAAGTCGTGGAGGTTCAAGTCCTCTCGCCCGCACCACCGCCACCCGTCTGCGCGACCGTCTGCGCAGGTTGAGTACAGGGATTTTCCGCAAATGCAGGTCACCGAGACGCTCTCCGAAGGGCTGAAGCGCGCATACAACGTGGTTTTGCCGGTGGCCGACACCGATGCCAAGCGCGAGAAGCGCCTTGCCGAGGTGGCCAAGACCGTCAACATCCCCGGCTTCCGTCCCGGCAAGGTGCCGATGGGCGTGGTGAAGAAGCGCTATTCCGGCGCTGTCACCGCCGAAGTGCTGGAAGAATCGGTCAACGAAGCCACCACCAAGGTCATGCAGGACCGTGGCCTCCGCTCGGCCAGCCAGCCGAAGGTAGAGATCGTCACTCTCGAAGAAGGCAAGGATCTCGAATTCAAGATCGAGGTGGAGCTGCTCCCGGAAATTCCGATGCCGGATTTCGCCAGCATCGAGCTGATGCGTCCGAAGGCCGAGGCTTCGCCCGAGGCCATCGATAAAACATTGGGTGAGATTGCCGCCCGCCAGCGCGAGCTGGTCACGCTTGAAGGCGACGATATTGTGCCGGCCGAACTTGGCCACCTGATGACGATCGACTTCCTCGGCCGCGTGGATGGCGTGCCCTTCGAAGGCGGCACCGGCACCGATATGGACGTGGAACTGGGCGGCACCGGCTTTATTCCGGGCTTCGCCGAGCAGATCGTTGGCATGAAACCCGGCGAAAGCCGCGTCATCGACGTGACCTTCCCCGCCGAATACGGCGCCAAGGACCTGGCCGGCAAGGCCGCCACGTTCGATATCACGGCCAAGGCGCTGAAGAAGGCCATCAATCCGGAGCTGAACGACGAGCTGGCCACCAAGCTCGGTTTCGACAGCCTAGACGACGTCCGCAAGGCCATCGCCAGCTCGATGCAGCGCGAATATGACCAACTTTCCCGCCTGCGCGTCAAGCGCGAGCTCCTGGACGCGCTGGCCAAACTGGTCGACTTTCCGGTGCCCGACAGCATGGTTTCTTCTGAGTTTGAGCAGATCTGGCAGCGCATCGAGGCCGACAAGGCCAAAGGTGAGGCCGATGCCGAAGATGCCGGCAAGGACGAGGACACGCTGAAGGGCGAATATCGCGCCATTGCCGAGCGCCGCGTGCGCCTCGGCCTGCTGCTGTCCGAAATCGGCCGGGTGAACAACATCACCGTCGGCCAGGACGAAATGACCCGCGCCATGGCACGCGAGGCGCAGCGCTATCAGGGCCAGGAACAGATGGTCATCGACTTCTTCCGCAAGAACCCGCAGGCCGCGGAGTCGCTGCGCGGTCCGATCTTCGAGGAAAAGGTCGTCGATTACGTGCTGGAACTCGCCAAGGTGACTGACAAGACGGTCACACCTGAGGAACTGGCGCAGGAGCCTGAGGTGCTCGGCACAACACCTGCATCTGCGCCCGATGCCATCGGCTGATTGACCGGGAAGTTGGCCGGGCGCTGGTCCTCGGCCGATTTCTCCCTATCTAGAGGGCAGGGCGAAATACGGTCCAATGTTAAGCCGTTGGTAAAAGTTTCCGGCGATCATCGCCAAATTCTCGCAGGCCGGGGCGAGTGAGCAGAGGATAGAAATATGTTGGACCGCGATCCGGTTGAGGTGTACGCCAATAATCTGGTGCCGATGGTGGTCGAGCAGACGGCGCGTGGTGAGCGGTCATACGACATCTACTCGCGGCTTCTGAAGGAGCGCATCATCTTCCTCACCGGCCAGGTCTATGACCAGGTGAGTTCGCTGATCTGTGCGCAGCTCCTGTTTTTGGAGAGCGAGAACCCGAACAAGGACATCTCGTTTTATATCAACAGCCCCGGCGGCGTGGTGTCGTCCGGCCTCGCGATCTACGACACGATGCAGTACATCCGCTCGCCGGTCAGCACGGTGTGCATCGGCCAGGCCGCGTCAATGGGCAGCCTGCTGCTGTGCGCGGGTGCGGCAAAGAAACGCTACGCCCTGCCGAATGCCCGAGTGATGGTGCATCAGCCGTCCGGTGGGGCCCAGGGCCAGGCCACGGACATCGAGATCCAGGCGCGTGAGATTCTCACATTGCGCAAGCGCCTGAATGAAATCTACGTCCGCCACACCGGCCAGCCGATCGAGGCGATCGAGCGTAAACTTGAGCGCGACTCGTATCTGTCCGCCGAGGAAGCCCGCGATTTCGGGTTGGTGGACGAAGTGGTGACGGATCGCCCCCTTCCGGTTGACCCTGACGCAAAGACCTGAATGGCATGAGTTCGGCGGACATTCCGCTGGATGAGATGATATTTGACATGGATCCGCCTGCGTATCGGGCGGATCAGGGCCTCCGTGGTTCTTGTCCCCGCCGCAAAGCGGGGTCTAGACTTTCGGGATTGAGCCCCGTTGATCCGGGGCAGGAGCGCGCATGAGCAGCAAGTCAGGCGATTCGAAGAACACACTTTACTGCTCCTTTTGCGGCAAGTCGCAGCACGAGGTCCGCAAGCTCATCGCCGGCCCGACCGTCTTCATCTGCGATGAATGCGTCGAACTCTGCATGGACATCATCCGTGAGGAACATAAGACGCATCTTGTGAAGTCGCGCGATGGCGTGCCGACGCCGAAGGAGATCTGCAAGATCCTGGACGATTACGTGATCGGCCAGACACACGCCAAGAAGGTTCTAAGCGTCGCCGTCCACAACAACTACAATCGTCTGGCGCATGGTGCGAAGAACAACGACGTCGAAATCGCCAAGTCCAACATCATGCTGGTCGGCCCCACCGGCTCCGGCAAAACCCTGCTGGCCCAGACGCTCGCCCGTGTTCTGGACGTGCCGTTCACCATGGCCGACGCCACCACGCTGACCGAGGCCGGCTACGTGGGTGAGGATGTGGAGAACATCATCCTCAAGCTGTTGCAAGCGGCCGACTACAACGTGGAGCGTGCCCAGCGCGGCATCGTCTATATCGATGAAGTGGACAAGATCAGCCGCAAGTCGGACAACCCCTCGATCACCCGTGACGTCAGCGGCGAGGGCGTCCAGCAGGCGCTGCTCAAGATCATGGAAGGCACCGTGGCGTCCGTGCCTCCGCAGGGCGGGCGCAAGCATCCGCAGCAGGAATTCCTGCAGGTGGACACCACCAACATCCTGTTCATCTGCGGAGGCGCCTTCTCCGGCTTGGAAAAGATCATTTCCGCCCGCGGCAAGGGGTCGGGCATCGGCTATGGCGCCGAGGTCCGCAGCCCCGACGAGCGGCGCACCGGTGCGATCCTGCGCGAGGTCGAGCCCGAGGATCTGCTGCGATTCGGCCTGATCCCAGAGTTCATTGGCCGCCTGCCGGTGGTCGCCACCTTGGAAGACCTGGACGAATCGGCGCTGATCGAGATCCTGACCAAGCCGAAGAATGCGCTGGTCAAGCAATATGGCCGACTTTTCGAGATGGAAGGCGTCAAGCTGACCTTCACCGAAGACGCCATGGCTTCCGTTGCGCGCCGCGCCATTGCCCGCAAGACCGGCGCACGCGGCCTGCGTTCGATCATGGAAGCGATTCTTCTAACCACGATGTTCGATCTACCAGGCCTGGATGGCGTCGAAGAGGTCGTGATCAACCGCGAAGTGGCCGAAAGCCGCGCCAATCCGTTGTATATCCATGGTAAGGAACGCTCCGAGAACACCGCCTGAGCGCACTTTATGCCCAAATGACCGATCCGGGTGACAGCGACCGTCACGGATCGGTCATGAAGCGTTGGCCATGCCCTTGCGTCATGGCTTGGCGATACCGAGATACATGATTGCATGAAAGGCCGGCCTTACACGGCTTTCGTGTCCCAAAGGTCCGTGCTGTGCATTCGGGCGGACCGCGATAGACTGTCCCTCAGGAGGTCATGATGACAGATAAAATTACCACCCCAAGCGACTCTCGCGCCACAGGCGAGCTGCTTCCTGTCCTTCCTCTGCGCGATATCGTTGTGTTTCCGCACATGATCGTGCCCCTGTTCGTCGGCCGCGAAAAATCGGTCCGCGCCCTCGAGGCGGTGATGAAGGAAGACAAGCAGATCCTGCTCGTCGCTCAGAAAAATGCTTCCCAGGATGACCCGTCATCCGACGAAATCTACCGCGTGGGCACCGTCTCCACGATCCTGCAGTTGCTGAAGCTGCCGGATGGTACCGTCAAGGTGTTGGTCGAGGGCGTGCATCGCGCCCGCATCGAATCTTTCAAGGAAACCGAGCAGTTCTTCACAGCCTTCGTCGAGCCGATGCCGGATGAAGAAACCGATTCCAAGGAGCTCGAAGCCCTTGGCCGTACCGTGGTTTCGCAGTTCGAGCAGTATATCAAGCTCAACAAGAAGATTGCGCCGGAGGTTCTGGTCTCGCTGAACCAGATCGAAGAGCCGTCCAAGCTTGCGGACACCGTCTCCAGCCATCTCAACCTGAAGATCGCCGAGAAGCAGGAATTGCTCGACATGCCCCGCGTGGGTGAGCGGCTGGAGCGGGTGTTCGGGCATATGGAGTCCGAGATCGGCGTGCTGCAGGTGGAAAAGCGTATCCGCAACCGCGTCAAGCGGCAGATGGAGAAGACCCAGCGCGAGTATTATCTGAATGAGCAGATGAAGGCGATCCAGAAGGAACTCGGCGAAGGCGACGAGGGCCGCGACGAGGCGGCCGAACTGGAAGCCAAGATCAAGAAGACCCGCCTGTCCAAGGAAGCCCGCGAGAAGTGCGTGGGTGAGCTGAAGAAGCTCAAGACCATGAGCCCGATGTCCGCTGAGGCCACGGTGGTGCGCAACTACCTGGACTGGATCCTGTCGATTCCGTGGAAGAAGCGCAGCAAGGTCAAGAACGACGTCATCGAGGCCGAACAGACACTCGATCTCGACCATTATGGCTTGGAAAAGGTGAAGGAGCGCATCACCGAATATCTTGCCGTGCAAAGCCGCAGCCAGAAGATCCGCGGGCCCATTCTGTGCCTCGTGGGCCCCCCCGGCGTCGGCAAGACCTCGCTCGGCAAGTCGATCGCCAAGGCGACCGGCCGCAATTTCGTGCGCATGTCGCTGGGCGGCGTGCGTGACGAGGCGGAAATCCGTGGCCACCGGCGCACCTATATCGGCTCGATGCCGGGCAAGGTGATCCAGGGCATGAAGAAGGCCAAGACCTCCAACCCGCTGTTCCTGCTGGATGAGATCGACAAGCTCGGCGCCGATTGGCGCGGGGACCCGTCCTCGGCCCTGCTTGAGGTGCTGGACCCGGAGCAGAACTCCACCTTCGCCGATCACTATCTGGAGGTGGACTACGACCTGTCGGACGTGATGTTCGTCACCACCGCCAACTCCCTGCGCATGCCCCAGCCGCTGCTGGACCGCATGGAGATCATCCGCATCGCTGGCTACACCGAAGACGAAAAAGTCGAGATCTCGAAGCGCCACCTCATCGCAAAGGTCAGCGAAAGCCACAGCCTCAAGAAGGACGAGTGGTCGATCACAGAGGAGGCTCTGCGCGACCTTATCCGCTACTACACCCGCGAAGCCGGTGTGCGGTCGCTGGAGCGGGAGCTGGCCAACCTGGCGCGTAAGGTGATCAAGGAGATTGTCACCAAAAAGTCCAAGAAGGTGGCGATCACCGGCAAGAACCTCGGCAAATACGCCGGTGTTCAGAAGCACCGCTACGGCGATCTGGAGGATACCGACATGGTCGGCGTCGTCACGGGTCTGGCGTGGACGGAGGTGGGCGGCGAAATCCTCACCATCGAGTCGGTTCTGCTGCCGGGCAAGGGCAACGTCAAAAGCTCTGGCAAGCTCGGTGACGTGATGCAAGAAAGTGTCTCGGCGGCGCTCAGCTACGTGCGCAGCAAATCGATCACCTTCGGCATCAAGCCGACTTTGTTTGAAAAGCGGGACATTCATGTCCACGTGCCCGAGGGTGCCACGCCCAAGGACGGCCCGTCCGCCGGCGTGGCGATGGCCACCAGCATGATCTCGATCCTGACGGGCATCCCTGTCCGTCGTGACGTGGCCATGACCGGCGAGATCACGCTGCGCGGTCGGGTGCTGCCGATCGGTGGCCTGAAGGAAAAACTTCTGGCAGCCCTGCGTTCAGGAATCACCACGGTGTTCATCCCAAAGGATAACGAAAAGGACCTCGCCGAGGTGCCGGAAAACGTCAGGAAGCACCTCGAGATCATTCCGGTCTCGCATGTTGACCAGGTCATCGCCCGTGCATTGGTGCGTAAGCCAGAGGCCATCGAATGGGTCGAGCCACCGGAGACTCCGGTCGCGGCCGCCCCAACATTGATGGCTTCGTTGCCCCATTGATGCTGCCGAAATTCTGAAAAACCGGCCTGCCAGAGAGAATATGGTGGGCCGGTTTCGTTTGAAATCAACGAACCCCGCAGAAATCCGCGCTTTTTTATGTCACTGGTCGTTGACCTGAGTAAAAATCCCCTCCTAGTGTCGCGCGAGCGCCCCCCTCGGATTAGGGCCAACGGGTTGCCACAGAATATTTTCCAGGAGATGCCAGAGTGAATAAAATGGACCTAATTTCCGCCGTGGCCGAACAGGCCGACCTGCCCAAGGCGAAAGCCACGGAAGTGGTCGATGCCGTGTTCAGCGCCATCGAAGGCGCCCTGAAAAAGAAGGACGAAGTGCGCCTCGTCGGCTTTGGCTCGTTCGCCACCGCCATCCGCAAGGCCTCCAAGGGCCGCAACCCACAGACCGGCGTCGAGATCGATATTCCGGAAAGCACCTCGGTTCGCTTCAAGCCCGGCAAAGCACTGAAAGACGCCGTTAATTAAGAGATAACCCGAGAACGCGCCGGGCTGGCCATCTGGCAGCCTGGTGACGTTTTCAGGGCATCTCCGGCCTGATCGCGTCCAACAGGGCTACAGACATCGACGATCCCCATGGGCGGTTAGCTCAGCGGTAGAGCGGCTCGTTTACACCGAGTTGGCCGGCGGTTCGATCCCGTCACCGCCCATTCCCACTTTACTACGACGAAAACATCGATACCGCCGGACCCGCACTTGACGCGGCATCCGGTCCGCTCTAGATCGAGCGCCCTGTCGCTGCGGGTGTAGCTCAGTTGGTTAGAGCGCCGGCCTGTCACGCCGGAGGTCGCGGGTTCGAGCCCCGTCACTCGCGCCAGCAGCGCAGGGATAACTCTCCGAAAACTTAAGTGCGGGAAATGGTATTGCGGGAGCCAGCCGCCCGCTTTCTCACTATGGAATCCCGCCCAACATCAGCCTAAGGTCCGCCGCGTTGCGATGCGGCATAAAGGGCAGACGACGATGGCACCGATCTTGGCTGACTACTTTCCGATCCTGGTGTTCCTGGCGATCGCTGCCCTCATCGCAACCGCCATGGTGGTCGGCTCGCATTTCGCGGCGCATCAAAAGCCCTATGCCGAAAAGCTGTCGGCCTACGAATGCGGCTTTGAGGCGTTCGACGATGCGCGCCGCAAGTTCGACGTGCGCTTCTACCTCGTCGCCATCCTGTTCATCATCTTTGATCTCGAAGTGGCCTTCCTGTTCCCCTGGGCGGTCAGCCTGGCCGAGATCGGCGTGTTCGGCTTTCTTTCTATGATCGGGTTCCTGGCAGTTCTCACCATCGGGTTCATATATGAGTGGAACAAGGGAGCCCTGGATTGGGAGTGACACCGATGTCCACCACAGCGAACGATATCTCCTTCAACAAGAACGCCCTGCCGCCCGGCGATGAGCAGGATGCCGTCATTCGCGGCATCACCGGCGAGATCACCGACAAGGGTTTTGTCGTGGCCAACGTCGACAAACTGGTCAACTGGGCCCGCACCGGCAGCCTGTGGCCCATGACATTCGGTCTGGCCTGCTGCGCGGTGGAGATGATCCACGCCTACATGCCGCGCTACGACCTCGACCGGCTCGGCATCATCCCGCGCGCCTCGCCGCGCCAGTCGGACGTGATGATCGTGGCCGGCACGCTCACCAACAAAATGGCGCCCGCACTTCGCAAGGTCTACGACCAGATGCCGGAACCCCGCTGGGTGATCAGCATGGGCAGCTGCGCCAATGGCGGCGGTTACTACCATTATTCCTACTCGGTGGTGCGCGGCTGCGACCGTGTGGTGCCGGTCGATATCTACGTGCCGGGCTGCCCGCCCACAGCCGAGGCCTTGGTGTACGGCATCATGCAACTGCAAAAGAAGATCCGTCGCACGGGGACCATTCTCCGTGGCTGAGGTTCTTGAAGTGGTAGGCTCGTTCCCGGGCGTCACGGCCACACGGGTCGAACTGGGCGAACTCGTCGCGCATGCGGATTGCGCCTCGATCGCCGATCTGTGCCTCGCACTTCGCGATCACCCGTTGCTGGCGTTCGAGCAGCTTATGGACATCGCAGGCCTTGACTGGCCAACCCGCGAAAAGCGGTTCGAGGTGGTCTACAACCTGCTTTCCGTCAGCCTCAACCAGCGCATCCGCATCGTGATCGAGACCACCGAGCCCGAGCCCGTGCCATCCGTTCATGGCGTGTGGCCGGTGGCAACATGGTGGGAGCGCGAGGCCTACGACATGTTCGGCATCGCCTTCTCGGGCCAGCCCGACCTGCGCCGCATCCTCACCGATTACGGCTTCGAGGGTCATCCGCTGCGCAAGGATTTCCCGCTGACCGGCTATGTCGAGGTGCGCTACGACGAGGAGCGCAAGCAGGTCGTCTACGAGCCGGTGAAGCTGGCGCAGGATTTCCGCAATTTCGATTTCGTGTCGCCCTGGGAGGCCATGACCACGCTGCCGGGTGACGAGAAGGCGCATCGCTCATGAACGACGTGACCACCCACGACGTGATCGGCAAGGCCACAGCCGACCTGCCGGCCAAGACCACCCAAACCGTCGAGATCGACAGCCACTCCATCAACTTTGGCCCCCAGCATCCGGCCGCGCACGGTGTACTGCGCCTGATCCTGGAGATGGACGGCGAAGTGGTGGAACGGGCCGACCCGCATATTGGCCTGCTGCATCGCGGCACCGAAAAGCTGATTGAATACAAAACCTACATCCAGGCGGTGCCGTATTTCGACCGTCTCGATTACGTCAGCCCGATGTGTCAGGAGCACGCGTTTGCGCTGGCCACTGAGAAGCTGCTCGGTGTGGTCGTGCCGGAACGGGCGCAGTGGATTCGCACATTGTTCAGCGAAATCACCCGCGTGCTCAACCACCTTCTGAACGTCACCACCTACGCGCTCGACGTCGGCGCCATCACGCCCAGCCTGTGGGGCTTCGAGGAGCGCGAGACGCTTATGGAATTCCATGAGCAGGCGTCCGGCGCCCGCCTGCACGCCAACTATTTCCGCCCTGGCGGCGTGAACAAGGATCTCCCGGCCGGCCTGGAAGACAAGATCGCCGCCTGGGCAGAGACCTTTCCGAAATTCATCGACGATCTGGAGACGCTGCTCACCAACAACCGCATCTGGAAGCAGCGCACCGTCGATATCGGCATCGTGCCCGCCGAAATGGCGCTGGCCTGGGGCTTTACCGGCCCGTGCCTGCGTGCGTCCGGCGTGCCGTGGGATCTGCGCAAGTCGCAGCCGTATGAGAAATACGCGGAACTCGATTTCCGCATCGCCGTCGGCCGCAACGGCGACTGCTATGATCGCTACCTGATGCGCATGGGCGAAATGCGCGAGAGCGTGTCGATGATCAAGCAATGCCTGGCCAAGATGAAGCCCGGCCCGGTGAAATTGTCCGACAACAAGATCTCGCCGCCGTCGCGCGCAGAAATGAAGCGGTCGATGGAAGCGATGATCCACCACTTCAAACTCTACACCGAGGGGTTCCACGTGCCGGCCGGTGCCACCTACACCGCCGTTGAGGCGCCAAAGGGCGAGTTTGGCGTTTATCTGGTGGCCGATGGCACCAACCGGCCGTATCGCTGCAAAATTCGCGCAACAGGTTTCGCGCATCTGCAGGCGATCGAGGTGATGAGCAAGCGGCATATGTTGGCCGACGCCGTGGCCATCATCGGCTCACTGGATATCGTGTTTGGGGAGATCGACCGTTGAGCGTTGCAGCCGAACTTTCCACCGCTGGCAGAACGGAACCGGCCAGCTTTGTATTCGACGACCACAGCCACGAGGCGGTCACCGTGGCCATCTCAAAATATCCGCCAGGCAAACAGGCCAGTGCCGTTCTGCCGTTGCTCGATATTGCGCAGCGCCAGATGGCCCGCGCCACCGGCTCGGCCTGGGTGCCGGTCGTTGCGATGGACGCTGTCGCCCACGCGCTGTCGATGCCGCCAATCCGCGTCTATGAAATCGCCACCTTCTATTTGATGTTCAACACCAAGCCGATCGGCCGGTTTCATCTGCAGGTCTGCGGCACCACGCCGTGCTGGCTACGCGGGTCAGACGATGTGGCCCGGGCCTGCCGGGAGATCGGCGGCATGAAGGGCTATGGCGAGAGCTCGGCCGATGGCCTGTTCACCATGACGGAGGTGGAATGCCTCGGTGGCTGCGTGAACGCCCCCATCCTGCAGGTCGATGACGACTACTACGAAGACATGGATTACGAGCGCACCAAGACGCTGCTTGAATCCCTCAAACGCGGCGAGAAACCCGCCCGCGGCTCCACCATCGGCCGCGTCGGCTCCGCGCCCGCGGGCGGGCCGATGACACTGATATCCGATCCAACCCTCATGCCTGCAAAGGCGGAGTGAGCGCATGCTGAGCGATCAGGACCGCATCTTTACCAATCTCTATGGGCTCCACGCTGTCGGCCTCGCAGGCGCCCGCAAGCGCGGCGACTGGGACGGCACGGCAGCGATAATGGCTCGCGGGCGAGACGCGATCATCGAGGAGATGAAAGCCTCCGGCCTGCGTGGCCGCGGCGGCGCAGGCTTTCCCACCGGCCTTAAATGGTCGTTCATGCCCAAGGAAGTGGGCATCCGGCCACATTACCTTGTGGTGAACGCCGATGAGAGCGAGCCAGGTTCCTGCAAGGACCGCGATATTCTGCGCCACGACCCACACAAGTTGGTCGAAGGCTGCTTGATCGCGTCCTTCGCGATGGGCGCGCATGCCTGCTACGTCTATGTCCGTGGCGAATACTACAATGAGGCCGTCGCCTTGCAGAAGGCGGTGGATGAAGCCTATGCGGCCGGGCTGATCGGCAAGAACGCATCAGGTTCGGGCTTTGATTTCGACCTGTATGTGCATCGCGGTGCCGGCGCCTATATCTGCGGCGAAGAGACGGCGCTGATCGAGAGCCTCGAAGGCAAAAAGGGCATGCCCCGCCTGAAGCCGCCGTTTCCGGCAGCGGTGGGCCTGTATGGCTGCCCAACCACGGTCAACAACGTCGAGTCGATCGCTGTGGCACCCACCATCCTGCGTCGTGGCGCCGGATGGTTCTCGGCCCTCGGGCGTCCGAAGAATGCGGGGACAAAACTGTTCAGCATTTCCGGCCACGTGAACAAGCCGTGCAATGTCGAGGAAGAACTCGGCATCCCCCTGCGCGAACTGATCGACACCTATTGCGGCGGCGTGCGTGGCGGCTGGGACAACCTCCTGGCGGTGATCCCCGGTGGGTCCTCGGTGCCGCTGATTCCGAAGTCGATCTGCGACACTGTGCTGATGGATTTCGACAGCCTGCGCGAAGTGAAATCGGGCCTCGGCACCGCGGCCGTCATCGTGATGGACAAGTCCACTGATCCCATCAGGGCGATCGCGCGATTGGCGAAATTCTACAAGCACGAGAGCTGCGGCCAGTGCACCCCCTGCCGGGAAGGCACAGGTTGGATGATGCGCGTGATGGACCGCATGGTGCAGGGCCGCGCCGAAGTGGCCGAGATCGACGTGTTGGAACAGGTGACGCGTCAGATCGAAGGCCACACCATCTGCGCCCTGGGCGACGCTGCGGCGTGGCCGATCCAGGGCCTGATCCGGCATTTCCGGCCGCTGATGGAGGAACGTATTGCCGCGTACAAGGCGTCCAAAACCCCCGCGATGGCTGCCGAGTGATGGCAAAAGTTACCGTCGACGGAATCGAGGTGGAAGTCCCGAACGGCTCCAACGTGCTGCAGGCCTGCGAGGCCGCGGGCAAGGAGATCCCGCGTTTTTGCTACCATGAGCGTCTATCGGTGGCGGGCAACTGCCGCATGTGCCTGGTGGAAATTGAGAAAGCCCCCCCCAAGCCGTTCGCGTCCTGCGCCTATCCGGTGGCCGACGGCATGGTGGTGCACACCGACACGCCGATGGTGCGCGCCGCACGTCGCGGCGTGATGGAATTCCTGCTCATCAACCACCCGCTGGATTGTCCGATCTGCGACCAGGGCGGTGAGTGCGACCTGCAGGACCAGGCGGTGGGCTATGGCGGCGATCATTCGCGCTACGACGAGCCGAAGCGCGCCGTGGTGAACCCGGATCTGGGTCCGTTGGTGAAAACCATCATGACGCGGTGCATCCATTGCACACGCTGCATTCGCTTTTCGACCGAGATTGCCGGCGTGTCGGAATTGGGCGCCACGTCGCGCGGCGAGAGCATGGCGGTCGGCACCTATGTGCAGAAGGCGCTCAGCTCCGAACTTTCCGGCAACCTGATCGACATCTGCCCGGTCGGTGCCCTGACGTCCAAGCCCTACGCCTTCGTGGCGCGGCCATGGGAATTGAAGAAAACCGACAGTGTGGACGTGCTGGACGCCGTGGGATCAGCCATTCGCGTGGACACGCGCGGCGCCGAGGTGCTGCGCATCCTGCCGCGCATCAACGAGGACGTGAACGAGGAGTGGCTGGCCGACAAGTCGCGCTTCGCACTCGACGGCCTGAAGCGTCGTCGGCTCGACACGCCCTGGATCAAGCGGGATGGCAAGCTCGTTCGCGCCAACTGGCCCGAGGCGTTCACCGCAATTGAAGACCGCCTGCGCGGCGTTTCCGGCGATCGGATCGGCGCCGTTGCCGGCGATCTGTGCGATGCCGAGAGCATGGTGGCGCTGAAGGACCTGATGGCCTCGCTCGGCTCCACCAACCTGGATTGCCGCCAGGACGGTGCCGCGATCGATCCGTCGCGCCGTGAGTTCTATGTGTTCAACACGTCCATCGCCGGCATCGAAGAAGCCGACGCATTGATCATCGTGGGGGCCAATCCGCGTACGGAAGCGCCGTTGGTCAACGCCCGCATTCGCAAACGCGTGCTGATGGGCAATTTTCCGGTCGCACTCGTCGGCGTGCCTGTCGATCTCACCTACGACTATGCCCATCTCGGCACGCAGCCTGGCGACGTGGTCTCTCTGCTCGATGGCGCGCATGGGTTCGCAAAAGTGCTGGCCGACGCCAGGAAGCCGATGATCATCGTGGGGCAGGGGGCACTTGCCCGTCCCGATGGTGCAGCGATCCTGGCGGAATGCTGGAAGCTGGCGGCAATGGGCCACATGCTCACGCCCGGCTGGCACGGCTTCAACGTCCTGCACACGGCCGCCGCCCGCGTCGGCGCACTCGATCTCGGTTTCGCCACCGGCAAGACGCTGGCTGAAATGAAGCTCGGCGGCGTCGATGTGCTGTGGCTGCTGGGTGCCGATGAGTTCAACACCAAACTGATCGGCGCTGACACGTTCGTGGTCTACCAGGGCCATCACGGCGATCGCGGCGCTGCCCGTGCGGACGTGATCCTGCCCGGTGCCGCCTACACCGAGAAGGACGGCACCTACGTCAACACCGAGGGCCGCGTACAGCGCGGGGCCATGGCGCTGTTCCCGCCCGGCGAGGCGAAAGAGGATTGGAAGATTATCCGGGCCTTCTCCGCAATGATCGGCAAGCCGTTGCCGTACGACACGCTTGATGCGGTGCGTGCGCGCCTGGTCGAGGTCAATCCGGTGTTCGGTGTGCTGGACGCCCTGCCGCGGTTTGGCGCCAACGACACCACGGGTCCGTTCGCCGAAGGCACCATAGGCTCCGCGCCGTTCGCCCCCGTGGTGGCCAATTACTACATGACCGACCCGATCAGCCGCGCCAGCGCCACCATGGCCGCCTGCACCGAGGCGCACGCGCCCGCCTCAGCGATCGCGGCGGAGTGACGGGGATGGCCGCCTTTCTCGCCAGCGATCTCGGCATTCTCATCATCACGACGCTGAAGTCACTGGGCATCATCGTGCCGGTGCTGATCGGGATGGCGTATCTTACCTATGCCGAACGCAAAGTGCTGGCCGCGATGCAGCTGCGTCGCGGCCCAAATGTGGTGGGTCCGTTCGGCCTGTTTCAGCCATTTGCCGACGCCATCAAGATGATGACGAAGGAAACCATCATTCCTTCCGGCGCGTCTCGCCTGCTGTTCATCCTGGCGCCGATGCTCACCTTCTCGCTGGCTGTGATCGCCTGGGCGGTGATCCCGGTCAATGACGGCTGGGCCATCGCCAACATCAACGTGGGCGTGCTGTATCTGTTCGCGATCAGCTCGCTCGGCGTCTACGGCGTGATCATCGCGGGTTGGGCGTCCAACTCGAAATACGCGTTCCTGGGCGCACTCCGGTCCGCTGCGCAGATGGTGTCTTACGAGGTCTCGATGGGCTTCGTGATGGTGACGGTGCTGATCTGCGTCGGCAGCCTGAACCTGAACGACGTGGTATTGGCCCAACGCAACGTGTGGTTCGCCATCCCGCTGTTCCCGATGTTTGTGATCTTCTTCATCTCGACACTTGCCGAAACCAATCGCTCGCCGTTCGACCTGCCGGAGGGTGAGTCGGAGATCGTCGCCGGCTTCTTCGTTGAATACTCCGCAATGACGTTCGCGCTGTTCTTCCTCGGCGAATACACCAACATGATCCTGATGTCGGCGATGACGACGATCCTGTTCCTCGGTGGCTGGCTGGCGCCGTTCGCGGACTCGTCGATCGGCTTCCTGTTCACCTGGATCCCCGGGCCGATCTGGTTCATTGCAAAAATCATGTTCGTGCTGTTCTTCTTCCTCTGGACGCGCGCCACTTTCCCCAGATTCCGCTACGACCAGCTGATGCGGCTTGGCTGGAAGATTTTTCTGCCTTTTTCCCTGTTTTACCTCGTGCTCGTCGCGGGTGTGTTGCTGGTCATGGGCTGGCTGCCCCATGCCGCGTAAGGAAATCTGATATGGCATTCCTCGATCGTACCGCGCGGAGCTTTCTGCTCGCCGAGCTCGTTGGCGGCATGGCTCTGACGCTGAAGTATTTCTTCAAGCCGAAGAAGACGATCAACTATCCGTACGAAAAGGGTCCGCTCAGCCCGCGCTTCAAGGGCGAGCACGCGCTGCGTCGTTATCCCAACGGCGAAGAACGTTGCATCGCGTGCAAGTTGTGCGAGGCGGTATGCCCGGCCCAGGCCATCACCATCGAGGCCGAGCCGCGTGACGACGGATCCCGCCGCACCACCCGCTACGACATCGACATGACGAAATGCATCTATTGCGGGCTGTGCGAGGAAGCTTGCCCGGTGGATGCCATCGTCGAAGGCCCCAACTTCGAATTCGCCACCGAAACCCGAGAAGAGCTGATGTACGACAAGGACAAGCTGATGGCGAACGGCGATCGCTGGGAGCCGGAACTGGCACGTCGCCTCGAACTTGATGCGCCGTATCGGTGAGGACGCGCACATGATCGCGGCTGCCGCATTCTATACGTTCGCCGCCATTCTTGTTGCGTCCGCCGCGATGGTGGTCAGCGCGCGCAACCCGGTTCACGCCGTGCTGTTCCTCATCCTCGCGTTCTTCAATGCATCGGCGTTGTTCGTGCTGGCAGGCGCCGAGTTCCTGGCGATGATCCTGGTAATCGTCTACGTGGGCGCGGTCGCGGTGCTGTTCCTTTTCGTGGTGATGATGCTGGACATCAATTTCGTCGAATTGCGTCGCGGCGTGCAGCGCTATGCCCCGGTGGGCGCCGCGGTGGGCCTGGTGCTGCTGATCGAGCTGGGTTTTGTGCTTGGCGGCTGGAAGTTCGCCGAGGGGTCGCAGGCGCTGCGCTTTGCACCGAACACCGCCAATGTCAGCAA
>JBBROR010000033.1:0-17917 GCA_038229175.1 Acetobacterales bacterium
GAACTGGCACGGGGGTTGATCGCGCGGGCGCTGGTGAATGTTCGGCAGGGGTTTTCGAGCTATCACGCAGATGGCGGTTGGGCTGAAGGGCCGGGGTATTGGCAGTACGCCACCGAATACGCCGTTTATCTGCTGGCGGCGCTGGAAAGTGCCGGTTGGGCGTTGCCGCCCGAGTTGGTGGAGCAGCCCGGGTATGCGCGCACGGCGGGTTTCATTGCGGATATGACCGGGCCGTCCGGCCAGGTTTTCAACTATGCCGATAGCCGGCCGAGCGTGGGGCGGACGCCGGCGCTTTTGTGGTTGGCGGCGCGGTTTGGACGGCCTTCGTTCTCGTGGTGGGAGTTGCGCTCCGCGGGACGGGCCTTGGCGTTGGATGCGCTTTGGTATGCGGGGGTGGCGCCTGCCCCGGTGGTGCTGGACGCGTCGTATCCGGCGGTGGCGGTGGCGAGTTTTCGCAGCGCTTGGGGCGAGACGGATGCCACCTGGGTTGCGATGAAGGGCGGCGACAACGCGGTCAATCACGGCGACCTGGATCTGGGCAGTTTTGTGATCGAGAGCGTGGGACAGCGCTTTGCCTCTGAGCTGGGGCCCGACGACTATGCTCTGCCGGGGTATTTTTCCGGTGCGCAGCGGTATCGGTATATGCGCACGGCCAGCCGTGGGCAGAACGTGCTGATGCGGGGCGAGGTGGACGACCAGGCGCGCGGAGCTGTGGCGCCGCTGGCGGGTTATCGGAGTGAGCCGGGGTTTGCGGCTGCGATGTTCGATGTGTCGGCGGCGTATCCGGGGATGGCGCATCGGCGCGGGGTGGCGCTGATCGACAGGCGACATGTGGCGGTGGTGGACGAGGTTCGCCTGGATGTGCCGGGGTTGCTCACGTGGAACATGCTCACCGAAGCGCAGGTGGAGTTGCAAGGGCCGACCGCGGTGCTGCGCAGGGGTGGGCGGGTGCTGGTGGCGCGGTTGGTCGATCCGCCGGAGGGTGCGGTGTTCGGGGTGCTGGATGCGGCGGCGCCGGCGCCGGAGAATCCGAACAAGGGGTTTTCTCGGCTGGTGGTGCGGTGGCCGGCGCGGGGCGCGCAGCGTTTGGCGGTGCTGTTCTCGCCGGAGGGGCCGGAGGTGGATCGGGGTGCGGTGCGGCGGCCATTGGGGGATTGGTTTTCGTAACGGGACCTTGTTGCGAGCTCGGGTCGGTCTGGGCCGACACCGCGGAACCAACGGCGGGTAGAACGATTGGATCGCCGAGGGAGCGAACCTGATGATGGGACCGATGCAAGACCGACATGAACGCCCATCGGGCCAAGCCTTTGTCTGACGCCATTCCCGGCAGGGCCCGGCCCAAGATCGAATTGGAACCTCCGGGCACACCCAGCCTGAAAAGCCTGCTGACGCTGGCTGTGGGCGTGGTTGTGGTGGCAGCGCTTTATTTCGCGCGCGATGTGTTGATCCCCATCACTTTGGCTGTTTTGCTGAGCTTTCTGTTGGCGCCGCTTGTCAGCTTGCTCAAGCGTTTGGGCCTCAACCGGGTTGCGTCGGCCTTGATCGCCATCGTCTTTGCATTGGGCCTGCTGGTCGCCTTTGGCGGACTGATTGCCACGCAGATGGCGGATCTGGCCAGCCAGTTGCCACAATATCAATATACCATCCAACGCAAGGTCGACGCGGTTCGGGGCGCGACATTCGATCGGATGTCGGAACAGTTACGCGACCTGGGCAAACAACTGAAGGACACCAACCCACCGGCCGCGACGGTGAAGCCGGGTGCGACGGTGAAGCCGGGCGACCAGAAAAACGCGGTTGCTGAGAAGGCGCCGCCCACGCCGGTGGAGGTGCACCAGCCGGATCCGACGCCGATCGAGGTCGCGGAACGGATCGTGGCCCCCATCATGGGGCCTTTGGCCACCACGGGCGTTGTGTTCATTGTGGCCATGTTCATTCTTCTGCAACGCGAAGACCTGCGCGACAGAATGATCCGGCTGTTCGGGTCTGGCGATCTGCATCGCACGACGATTGCGATGAACGATGCTGCGCGTCGGTTAAGCCGTTACTTTCTGATGCAGCTGGCGATCAACGCGGCCTTTGGTGCGATCGTGGCCGGCGGTCTGTTTCTGATCGGCATTCCGTCGGCGCTGCTCTGGGGCGTTATGGCGGCGTTGCTGCGCTTCGTGCCGTATATCGGAGCACCTTTGGCAGCGCTTGTGCCAATGACGCTGGCCGCTGCGGTCGATCCGGGTTGGGCCACGGTTGCGTGGACGGCGGCCCTGTATTTCGTGCTCGAGATGACCGTGGCGCAGGCGATCGAGCCATTGCTCTATGGGCGCAGCACTGGGCTTTCGCCGTTCTCGGTGGTGATTGCCGCGACCTTTTGGATCTGGCTGTGGGGGCCGATCGGATTGATCCTGTCGACCCCGCTGACATTGTGCCTGGTGGTGCTTGGCAAGCATGTGGAGCGATTGGAATTCCTCGAGGTGCTGCTCGGCGATCGGCCGGCGCTGACCCCGGTTGAAAGCTTCTACCAGCGTATCCTCGCAGGGGACCCGGACGAGGTGGAAGACCAGGCGGAAGCGGCGCTGAAGGCGTGTTCGCTGCCGTCCTACTATGACGATGTGGCGCTGAAGGGGCTTCAGCTTGCGTCGTATGACGCTTCGCGCGGGGTGCTGACGGACCGCCAGGTGGAGCGCATGCAGGCTGCCATCATGGAGGTGATCGACGATCTCGCCACGCACGAGGAGCGCGAGCCAAAGATCGATCGACAGAGGACCAACGACCTTGTTGCAGAGGGTGCGAGGCAGGCTTTGCCTGAGACGGTTTCGGCGCATGAGGGGCCGCAGGCCTTGCGCCCGGAATGGGCATCGGGGAGCCCGGTTCTGTGCATCGCGGGCCGCGGCCCACTCGATGAGGCTGCCGTGGCGATTTTGGTTCAACTGCTCAAAAGAATCGGCATCGGGGCGCGCGTCGTGGGGAAAGACGATATCGCACGCGCGCGCCTTGCGGTTCTCGACACCGCCGGCGTGGAGATGATCTGCCTGGTTTATCTTGGCCCCAGCGGCACGACGTCGCATCTTCGCTATTTGCTGCGTAGGCTTCGTGACCGCATGCCGGGTACGCCGATTACAGTGGCGTTCTGGCCGTCCGAAGATGTTTCCGGGGGCGATGAAAACCGGGCGCGGGCTGCCGTCGGGGCCGATCATAACGCGACCTCGTTCCAAGAGGTGCTCAGAGTTTGTCTTGATAAAGCAACGGCTCCTGGCCGGGGCAACGGGGATTGACGTAAGCCGGGGGATGGGTTGTTGCGTGGTGCTTGGGGATGTTTGGGCTAGGCTCTTGCCAGAGGCGACGGGGGTGGGCAGCTTTCGGCGGACGTTGTGGGAGATACCGGTATGAAGACTCGCGCTGCTGTGGCCCGTCAGGCGGGGGCGCTTTTGAGCCTTGAGACTGTGGATCTGGAGGGGCCGCGCGAGGGCGAGGTTCTGGTGGAGATCAAGGCGACGGGGATTTGCCATACTGACGAATTCACGTTGTCGGGCGCTGATCCCGAAGGAATTTTCCCGTCGATCCTGGGCCATGAGGGTGCGGGCGTGGTGGTGGAACTGGGACGGGGGGTGACGTCGCTGGCGGTGGGGGATCATGTGATTCCGCTTTACACGCCGGAGTGTCGAAACTGCGCGTATTGCCTGTCGCGGAAGACCAATCTTTGCCAGAAGATTCGGATGACGCAGGGGCGTGGGGTGATGCCGGATGGGTCCAGCCGGTTCTCGTGCGATGGCAAGCCGATCATGCATTACATGGGGACTTCGACATTTTCGAATTTCACTGTGGTGCCGGAGATATCGCTGGCGAAAATCCGCAAAGACGCGCCGTTCGACAAGGTTTGTTATATCGGCTGCGGGGTGACGACCGGGATTGGGGCGGTGATCAATACCGCGAAGGTGGAGCCGGGGGCGCGGGCGATTGTGTTCGGGCTAGGCGGGATTGGGCTGAACGTGGTGCAGGGGCTGCGGATGGTGGGGGCCGAGCAGATTGTGGGGGTGGACCTCAATCCTGGGCGGCGGGCGATGGCTGAGAAGTTCGGGATGACGGATTTCGTCAATCCGGCCGAGGTGGAGGGGGATCTGGTGCCTTACCTCGTTGATCTGACGCGGGGGGGGGCGGATTATACGTGTGAGTGCATCGGCAATGTGAAGGTGATGCGCCAGGCGTTGGAGTGCGCACACAAGGGGTGGGGCAAGTCTGTGGTGATCGGGGTGGCGCCTTCGGGGGCGGAGATTTCGACGCGGCCGTTTCAGTTGGTGACGGGGCGGGTTTGGATGGGCTCGGCGTTCGGCGGCGCGCGGGGGCGTACGGATGTGCCGCGGATTGTGGACTGGTACATGGACGGGAAGATCAACATCGATGATCTGGTGACGCATGTGATGCCGTTCGAGAAGATCAACGAGGGGTTTGAGCTGATGCGGCGGGGGGAGAGTATCCGGGGCGTGGTGACGTTTGATTAGGATGGGGTGATTAAGGTGGGGGCGCCCTGACCCTAGCGGTGGACCCACAACGCCGAAGCGACTATCCCCAGCGTGGCTTTTGCCGCAGTCAGATCCGGACCAACGCCGCGCATGTTCCTTTCATCTTTGCTTGCCACCATCGTTGCCCGTGCCTGCCGGCGTGCTGGGGTGACCGTTCTTCTGGGCGTGCTGGTGGGAGCGCTTTGCCTGTGGGCCGCCGCCACTCGGCTTGGCGTGTCCACCGACACCGACCAGCTGTTCGCGCAGACGCTGCCGTGGCGGCAGCACGACATTGCATTCAACAAGGCGTTTCCGCAGTTCAAGGATCTGCTGGTGGCCGTGGTGGATGGTGTTTCGCCGGAGGTGGTGGAGCAGACGGCCGTGGATCTGGCGGCTTCTCTGTCGCAGGATCCTACGCATTTCATCGGTGTGCGGCGGCCGGATGCATCGCCTTACCTGGAGCAGAACGGGCTGCTGTTTTTGGACCCCAAGGCGTTGGGCACCCTGCTGGACAGCACGATCGACAGCCAGCCGTTTTTGGGTCAGCTGGCGGCCGACCCTTCGGCTCGGGGGCTGTTTGCGGCGTTGGGGCTGATCGGGCTGGGGCTGGAGAAGGGCCAGGCGGATCTGGCCGGGTTCACGCCGGCGTTGAATGCGTTCCACATGGCGTTGTCAGGCGCGATAGAGGGAAAGCCGCAGCCATTGTCCTGGCAGACCTTGTTGGCGGAGTCGCTGAGCGAGCAGGCCGGACCCTACCGGTTCGTGCTGGTGCGGCCGATGCTGAATTACGACGCGCTGGAGCCGGGTGGGCAGGCCAGTGACGCGCTGCGCAAGGCGGCGGCGAAGTTGGAGTTCGTGAAGACCGGTCTCGCGCATGTGCGCCTGACGGGGGATGTGGCGCTGGCCGACGAGGAGTTTGCCACTGTGGCGCAGGGTGCGGCCATCGGAACCATCGGCAGCCTGGTGCTGGTTCTGGTGTGGCTGACGCTGGCGGTGCGGTCGTGGCGGCTGATTGTGCCGATGTTGCTGACGCTGGTTCTGGGGCTGCTGATGACAACCGGCTTTGCGGCGATCTTTGTGGGCAGGCTGAACCTTGTGTCCGTCGCTTTCGCGGTGTTGTTCGTGGGGATTGCGGTGGATTTCGCCATTCAGTTCAGCGTGCGGGTGCGGGAGATGCGGTTGGCAACCGGTTCGGCCGAGGCGGCGCTGCAGGAGACGGCGCGGCGGGTTGGGCCGCAGATCATGGTTGCGTCGCTGGCGACGGCGGCGGGGTTTCTGGCCTTTGTGCCAACCGATTTCAGCGGCGTGGCGGAGTTGGGGCTGATCGCGGGATTCGGCATGCTGTTCGCCTTTGCCTGTACGCTCATCTTTCTGCCGGCCTGCCTTACCTTGTTTCATCCGCGTGGGGAGCGTGAGGACATCGGTTTCGCCTGGGGCAACCGGCTGGAACGTGCCTTGCGCTCGCGGAGCCGGCTGGTGCTGAGCCTTGCCGGCCTGCTGGGTATTGTGGGGGTGGTGCTGTTGCCGCGGCTGGATTTCGATAGTGACCCGCTGCACACCAAGGATCCACATACCGAGGCGATGCGGACGTTGTTCGATCTGATGGAGGACCCGCTCACCAATCCCTATTCGATCGACATCATCGCCGCGAACATGGCCGCGGCCGATGCGCTGGTGGTGAAGCTGAAGGCGTTGCCGCTGGTGGCCGACGTGCTGACCCTTTCAAGCTTCGTGCCGACCGAGCAGGCGCCGAAGATGGCGCTGCTGGCGGATGCGGCCAACATCCTGTCGTCCACGCTCGCACAGCGCACGCCTCCGGCGCCGGTTCTGCCAGGCGATATCCGGCTGGCTGCGACGGCGGCGCTTTCCCAGCTGGAACGCAGCGGAACCGGCCCCGCGGCAAGCCCCATTCAGCCGATCATCGCCGATCTGCGGGCGCTGGCTGCGGCGCCAGATGCGACACTGATGGCGGTCAATGTCTCGCTCACGCGGTTTCTGCCGTTGCAGCTGCGGCGGCTGCGGGCGGCGCTGGACGCGCACCCCGTTACGGCTGCAGACATTCCGCCGGATATCGCGGTGGACTGGCGGCTGCCGGACGGGCGCATTCGGGTGCAGGCGCTCAGCAAGCCGGCGGCGCGGGACAGCGCGGGGCTGCACGCCTTCGTGGCGCAGGTGCGCACGGTGGCGCCGGATGCCGCAGGCCCCGCGGTGACCATCGTGGAGACCGCCGGCACGATCACGCATGCCTTCATCACCGCTGCCATCGGGGCGGTGATTGCCATTGCGCTGCTGTTGTTGGCGGTATTGCGCCGCGTGCTGGACGTGGCGCTGGTGCTGGCGCCGCTGCTGCTGTCCGCGCTGGCAACCGTGATTGTGGCGGTGCTGCTGCCGTTGCCCCTGAATTTTGCCAACATCATCGCGTTGCCCTTGCTGCTGGGCGTGGGTGTGAGTTTCAACATCTACTTCGTGATGAACTGGCGGGCCGGGGCCACCGCCTATTTGGGCACCGCCACGGCGCGGGCCATTCTGTTCTCGGCGTTGACCACGGCCACGGCGTTTGGCTCGCTGGCGCTGAGCGCGCATCCGGGTACGGCGAGCATGGGCAATCTGCTGCTGCTCAGCCTGGGGTCGACATTGTTGGTGACGCTTTTGGTGATGCCGTCGCTGTTGGGGGCAATCCGGCGGTAAGGGTTTGGCGCCGGGGTTCACTTTGCTGCGCGGCGCTGGATTTCAGGGTGGTCAGAGCCTGGCTTCAGTGCGAAAGCCGTGCCGTGTGCCAGGCGCGCCAGGTAGGTTTGATGCAGTCGGCCGTGCGGTTGCCGGCGGAGACCTTCCCAAGCAGAGGATCGATCATGAACCTTAACGCCGACTTTACCGCCCGCGCCGTGGTCCATGCGGGACGGATGCCGTGGGTGTCGTCGCCCATTCCCGGAGTGGATCGTCGCATGCTGGACCGTGTGGGTGCCGAGGTGGCACGGGCCACCTCCATCGTCCGTTACGCACCGGGGCGCCATTTTTCGCCTCACACACACGGCGGCGGGGAGGAGTTCCTGGTGCTGGAGGGGGTGTTTCAGGACGAACATGGCGACTTCCCTGTGGGCAGCTACATTCGCAACCCACCCACGACCCGGCACACACCAGGGTCGGAGGCTGGTTGCACGATCTTCGTGAAGTTGTGGCAGTTCGACCCCACCGACCGCACGCAGGTGCGCCTGGCGGTCGCACCGGACCTGGCCACCGGATCTGCCAGCCGGCCCGGCGTGCAGGCGATGCCCCTGTTCTCTGACGCACATGAGCAGGTTCGGCTGGAGCGTTGGGCTGCCGGCAGCGTTGTCGCGTTGCCTGCGCCGGGCGGGATTGAGCTTTTGGTGTTGGAGGGCGAGTTTTTCGAGGGTGGCGAGACGTTTTCGGCGCAGTCATGGCTGCGGCTTCCGGTTCAGAGCCGCCTGGAGGCCATAGCGGGACCGCAAGGCTGCCGCGTTTGGGTGAAGTCTGGGCATCTGGCCGACCTGCGGACCATCCTGGTCGCAGCCAGCCCGGTTTGATCGAGGCAGGCATGATGGACGATTTTGTTCGCCCGCGGGGGGTGATTGACAGCGTCTGGAGCGTGATGATTTTGAGTAGATTCAAAATCATCACGCTCTAGGCTTTGTTTTACCGATCATGTTTATGCGTTGGGGTGAAGTAAACCAAACGCATCATGATCTAGCCTTTGTTTTACCGATCATGTTCATGCGTTTGGGTGAAGCAAACCAAACGCATGAACATGATCTAGCCGCGCCGCACGATCATCGACCCCGATGGATGCACCGATACCGTCCATCCCGGCGGGACGATGGTGGTGGCATCGAGCTGGGTGACGATGGCCGGGCCGGGGAATTCGGTGCCGGCGCCCAGGCTGTCGCGCGCATAGGTTGGCGTGCGCACGGACCCCGAAACAAAATGGACCATCCGATGCTCGTGCGGGGCCGGCATGGGAGCGGGCGCGACGGTGGCGATGATGGGTGTTGGCATGCGGCCGGTGGCCTCGATCCGCAGGGTGACCAGTTCCACCGGGGCCTGCATGGTGAAGCCGTACAGCGCGTCATGGGCTTCGTGAAACGCTGCGACGGCGGCCGTGACGTCCCCAAGCCACGGCACGGCCAATTCGCCGCCCTGGCCGTGATAGCGCATGAGGGCCACGGCCTCGATTTCACGGTCGGCCTCGGGCACCTGCTCGGTGTCGAGCCAGGCCGCGGCCTCTGTGCGCAGGATGTGCACCAGCGCGTTGGCCGCCGCCTCGTCCGGCGTGCCGGCGTAAGGAAGGGTGCGGTGGAACTCGGCCTTGAGATCGGCCGCAAGCAGGCCTTCGGCGCAGAGCACGCCAGGTGCCGGGGGGACGAGAATGGTGGAGATACCGAGAAGATCGGCGAGCGCGGTGGCGTGCAGCGGCCCGGCGCCGCCGAACGGCACCAGGGCGAAATCACGCGGGTCATGGCCGCGCTCGACGGAGACGACGCGGATGGCGCCGACCATGTTGCTGTCGGCGATTGCCAGGATGCCGCGTGCCGCCTGGTGCAGGTCCATGCCCAGCGGCTCTGCCACCTGTTTGCGGATGGCGGCTTCGGCCAGCACCGGATCGAGCTGCATCCGGCCGCCCAGCAGCGATGGCGGCAGATGGCCGAGCACCACATGCGCATCGGTGACGGTCGCGTATTCGCCACCATTGCCGTAACAGGCCGGCCCCGGCACCGCGCCGGCGCTGGCGGGGCCCACGGACAAGGCGCCGTCGGTGATCCGGGCGATGGAGCCGCCGCCGGCGCCCACGGTCACCATGTCCACCATCGGCAACGGCAGCGGCCAGTCGCCCACCTTGCCGGCCTGGGTGAGCCCGATGCGGCCGTTCTTGATAAGACAGATATCGGCTGATGTGCCGCCGATATCGACGGTGATGAGGTTGGCGATTCCGGCCGCTTCGGCCACCGCCCGCGCCCCCACCACACCGGCGGCGGGGCCGGACAGGGCGGTGACGGCGGGGGCGCGGGTGATGGTGCCCACTCCGGCCACGCCGCCATTGGACTGCATCAGCAACAGGGGCGCCACAACGCCAGACTCGGCGAGCCGGTCTGCCAGACGGCCGACATAGGTGGAAACCGCCGGCATGACGCCGGCATTGAGGATGGTGGCCAGGGTGCGCTCGTATTCGCGCACCACGGGCAGCACGTCGACGGACGCGGTGACGGCCACGCCAGGCAGGGAATCGCGCAGGATCTCCACCACGCGGCGCTCGTGCGCGGCATTGGCGAAGCTGTGCAGCAGGCAGACGGCGACGGCGGCCACGCCCAGGCGGCGGCATTCCGCGGCGGCGGCGGCAACGCTTGCTTCATCCAGCGGTGTGACGACACTTCCGCCGGCGCCGATCCGCTCTTTGACCTCCAGCACGCGCGACGCCGGGACGGGGCGGCGGGGCTTGCGCCACGCGTAGAGATTGGCGCTGCGCGGAATGTCCTGCCGGCCGATATCCAGCACATGCCGAAAACCCTGTGTTGTGATCAGGGCCGTGGTGGCGCCTTTGCCTTCGAGGATGAGGTTGGTGGCAACGGTGGTGCCGTGCAGCACACGCCCGATCTCGGCGGTGGTGGCGCCCGCCTGGGCGAGGGCGAGGTTCATGCCGGTGACGAAGGCGAGCGACGGGTCGGCCGGGTTGCTTGGCGTTTTCGCGCGCCAGGACCTGCCGTCGATGTGCTGCAACGTGACATCGGTGAAGGTGCCGCCGATGTCGATCGCGACAGAGTAGATATGGCTCAAGGTCGGGTGCTCTTTGCGCTGTCGCGATACGTGATAGGCGGCCTACAACGCATCGACATAGGCCATGCGATGAAAGGCGCGGGTGTGGGGCCGATCCGATCGGAGCGCATGCGTTGCCGCCTGGTTCACCATGCCGTTCTCGATCACCACGCCATACGCGCTGAGCGCGGCAGCTTCGGACACATAGCCCTCCTGCACGTCGCGCAGGACATCGACAGAATCACGATCGAACGGGTGGCCGCGGCCGCCGCCGCCGCCGGTCTCGATGCGCAGGATGTCGCCGCGCACCAGCACATTGCCGTCTGACAACGGGTTCAGCACGCGCTCGCGGTTGGTGTTGGGATTGACCACGCAGCGCGCCACGCCGGCTGATTTTCCACCGGCGGTGCCCCAGGGCGGGTTCTTGACGGAATCGATGCGGATGGCGAGCACCGATTCGTCGGCCTGAATTTCGTATTCCCGCACGATGCCGCAGCCGCCGCGAAATTCGCCGGGGCCGCCGCTGTCGCGATGGACGCCATATTGGGTCAGTTGCACCGGGTAGCTCAATTCCAGGAACTCGACCGGGTAATTCTCCTGCGCCACGAAATAGACCGAGTCGATCCCGTCCTGATCCGGCCGCGCGCCGTAGCCGACCCCCAGGCCGTCCGTGAGCAGGAAGTGCTTGCCATCGGCCATGCCGCGCAGCAGCAGGATCACGTAGGCGGAATGCGAGGCGGGAGCCGGGGTGCCGGCCACGTTGATGAGGCCGTTCAAGGTTGCCAGCATGCGCATCATCGTCATGCCGCGCATGCCCAACGGCGCTGGGAAGCGCGGCCGCACGAGGGAGCCTTCGCGGAGGATCACCTCATCGAGCGCGCGCGACCCACCGGCGTTGCAGACCTGGGAGGGGTCGCCGCCCAGAAAATACAGCGCGAAGGCGGTGCCGGGCACGTCGCGGTTCATCAGGTAGTTCACCGGCCCGGGTGTCTGGTCGTCGGTTTCGCTTGCGTCGAAGATGAAACGATCATCCGCGGTGCGCGTCAGGGCGAACCGCAGATGCACCGGGCCGGTGCCGTGCCCGTCGCTGTCGATGGCATCGGTGAAACGGTGGGTGCCGACCGGGAAGGTTTCACGAAGTTTTTGGCGCACCAGGGTTTCGGTGCGGGCCAGCAGCTGGCGCAGCGCGTCCGCCAGCGTGTCTGGCGAAAAGCGTTCGGCAATTTCGGTCATCCGGCGCACGCCGAGGTCCACGCTGGCCATCAGCGCCCTGGTGTCGCCCTGGGCCGCCTGGGGATAGCGGGAGTTGCGATAGAAGATGTTCAAGGTTGCGGTGTTGGTCACGCCGCGGTCGATCAGCTTGGTAGGCGGGATGATGATGCCTTCCTGGAAGATGTCGGTGGCATCGGGGGAGATCGATCCGGGCCGGAGGCCGCCGATATCGGCGAAATGCGCCCAGCCCATCACGAAGGCGCACCGCCTGGCGTTGTGGAACACCGGGGCGAGGAACACCTGGTCGTTCGAATGCGAAACCGCGCCGCGGCTGCCGTAGCAGTCGTTGTACCAATAGAGATCGCCGGGCTGGATGGTCTCGATCGGGAAATGCTCGAACACCGGCCCGCAGATATCGCCAAAAATCGGCACGTTGGAGCCGACGGCCATCACGCCCTCGGCATCGAACAGGGCGGTGTAGAAATCCTTCTTTTCGCGAATGAAGGCTGAAATGGCGGTGCGCTCCAGCAGCGCCTCCATTTCGGCCTGTGCCGCGCGGATGGCACCGCGGATGATTTCCAAGGTCACGGGATCGCATTGCGTCATGACAGCACTCCGTCGAAATGGCAGGCCACCTTGCGGTCGGCCGAAATGGCGCGCAACGCGGGCGTCTCGTCGGTGCAGCGTTGCTGGGCGTGTGGGCAGCGGTCGCGAAAGCGGCAGCCCAGGCCCGAAGGCGGCGCGTCGGACAGGCTGCCGCGGATGGGCAGCTGCGCCCGGTTCTGATCCACGCGGGCCACCGGCACGGCCGCGACAAGGGCGCGCGTGTAGGGATGCGCGGGTTTGGCGATCAGCGCGTCGGTGGGGCCCTCCTCCACCACGCTGCCGAGATACATCACCATGGTGCGTTCGCAGACGTAGCGGATCAGCGCCAGGTCGTGGCTGATATAGATGGCGGCCAGGCCGAGGCTGTCGCGCGCCTCGCGCAGCAGGTTGAGGATGCCGGCGCGCACCGACACGTCGAGCATCGAGACCGGCTCGTCCGCCACGATCAGCCTGGGGTCTCCGATCAGCGCGCGGGCAAGGACCACCCTTTGCAGCTGGCCGCCGGACAACTGGTGCGGCATCCGGTCCAGCCAGGCATCCGGCGGCGTGAGGCGAACGCGGTTCAGAACGCGCTCCATCCGGTCGGCGTGTTCCTGCTTGGGCACGCCGAAATTCACCATCGGCTCGGTGAGCGAGCGGCGGATTGAAAAACGGGGGTTGAGCGCATCGAACGGATTTTGGAACACCAGCTGCGCCCGTGCGCGGAACGGGATGAGCGCCCGGCCCTGCAGCGACGTGATATCCGTGCCATCGAACCGGATATGCCCCGCGCTGGGCTCCTCCAGCCGCAGCAGCATCCGCGCCGTGGTGGTCTTGCCGCAGCCCGACTCGCCCACGATGCCGAGCGCCTCGCCCGGCTTCAGCGAGAGATCCACCTGCTGCACCGCAACCACCACCCGGCCACGGCTGTGGAAGGTCTTTTGCAGGCCACTTGCTTCCAGCAACGCGTTCATGCCGGCATCCAGGTTGCGGGCCTGGCGGCCAGCGCGCGCAGCGATTCGGCTTCGGTGACGCGCCAGCAGGCGGCGAGATGATCCGGCGCATGCGCGAGCAGGGCCGGCGGTGCGGCGCAGCGATCCACCACGAAGGGGCAGCGGGCGGCGAAGCGGCAGCCTTTCGGCGGGTCGATCAACGAGGGCGGCGCACCCTCGATCGGCACCAGCGCCATGTCGCCGCCATGCACGTCTGGGAACGCGTGGGTCAGCCCCATGGTGTAGGGGTGCATCGGGCGCTCCAGAACCTCTGCCACCGGGCCGGCCTCGACGATCTGGCCGGCATACATCACCGCCACCCGGTCGCACGCATAGGCCACCACCGCCATGTCGTGCGTGACCAGGATCATCGCGAGGCCGAGCCGGGATTGCAGCGCGCGCAGCACGTCGAGGATCTGGCGTTGGACGATCACATCGAGCGCGGTGACGGGTTCGTCGGCGATCACCAACGATGGCGACAAGGCCAGGGCCAACGCGATTGAGGCGCGCTGGCGCATACCGCCGCTGAACTGGTGTGGATAGTCGGACAGGCGCACGGGATCGAGGCCCACGAGGCGGAACAATTCCTCCGCCCGCCTGCCGGCCTCGGCACGGCCCAGGCCGCCCCGTTCCATGAGCACCTCCAGCATCTGCACGCGCAGCCGCTGCACCGGGTCGAGCGCGTTCATCGCGGTTTGCGGGATGAACGCCATGCGGCGCCAGCGGATCTTGCGCTGTTCCGAGGCCGAGAGAGACACGATGTCCCGCCCTTCGAAGACCACCTTGCCGCCGGTGATTTTTCCAACGTTCGGCAACACGCCCATCAACGCGCGCCCAAGCGTGGACTTGCCGCAGCCGCTTTCGCCGACCAGGCCCGTGATCGAGCCGGCCGGCACATCGAGAAAAATCCCGTCCACCGCCATCGCCCGGCCGCGCGCGGTGGTGTAGGCGACCTTCAGGCCTTGGACCGAAAGCAGGCTCATCCGTCGGCCAGCTTTGGGAACAGCAGCTTTTCCGATCCGCGTGAAATCAGGAAGCCGGCCAGGACCATCGCCATGATGGCAGCCCCCGGCGGCGCAAACCACGTCCACGCCCCGCGCGACAGGGCCTGGTTGGCATAGGCCTCCTGCAGCATCACGCCCCAGCTGATGGTGTTAGGGTCGCCAAAACCCAGGAAACTCGCCGACGCCTCGGCCAGGATCGCCCAACCGATGGCAACCGAGCCATACAGCGCCGCCAGCGGGAGTACCTGCGGCAGGATGTGCACGAACATGATGCGCGGCGTGGAACAGCCGGTGACGCGCGCTGCCTCCACCCAGGCGCGTTCACGCAAGGACAGCACCTGCGCCCGGATCACGCGGGCGGTGTTCGGCCAGAGCAAGGTTGCGACCGAGAAGATGACCACGCCGGTGCCCGGCTGGGTCAACGCCGCCAGCACCAGCATGAACGGCAGGAACGGCAGGCCCAGCACGATGTCGGCGAACCAGCTCACCACCCGGTCCACCCAGCCGCCGAGATAGCCGGACAGCAGGCCCAGCAAGGTGCCGATCGCCACCACGGCCAAGGCCGCTGTCAGCCCCACCGCCAGCGCCGAGCGTGTGCCGTAGATCAGCTGGCTCAACACGTCTCGCCCGCTGGCGGTGGTGCCGAGCCAGTTGGCTGATGTGATCGGCAGGTAGCGCGCCACACGGGCGCCGACCTTGAGGATGGCCTTGGGCTCATAGGGCGCCAGCCGATCGGCGAGCAGCGCCACCACCACGATCACGGCGTAGATGGAGGCGCCGACAGCGGCGAAGGGATCGCGCAGGAAGCTGAGGAAGGAGCGCCACATGTCAGCGTTTCATCCCGATGGCGACGCGCGGATCGAGCGCCGCGTAGGCGAGATCGGCGAGAGAATTCATGGTCACCAACACGGCCGCGATGAGAAGAAAGGCGCCCTGGGCCAGCGGGTAATCGGCGCTTTGAACCGCCTGCACCAGCAGCCGGCCCACGCCTGGCCAGGCGAACACCGTCTCCACCACTACGTTGCCGCCCATGCTTGCCCCCAGCCCGAGCGCGAAGGCGGTCACGACGGGCAGCAAGGCGTTGCGGGCGGCATGGCGCATGACGATGGACCAGCGCGACAGCCCCTTCATCCGCGCCATGACGATGAACTCGTCGTTCAGCACTTCCAGCATGGTGGCGCGCATCAGAAGCAATGGCAGTCCTTGCAAATAGAGCATCAAGGTCAGCGCCGGCAGCGCCAGGTGCCACCAGTAGTCGCGCGAAATCAGCATGGCGCCGATGGTTCCCGGCTGCTCACCGGGGGACAGCGCGCCGCCCGTGGGAAACCATCCCGCCTGGAACGCCAGGGCGGCCAGCAGCAACATGCCCAGCCAGAATTCCGGCGCCGCGCGCGTGGCCAAAGCGGACGGTATGGCCATCGCCTCCACCACGCCGCCGCGGCGAAACGCCAGGAAGGCGCCTGCCACGATGCCGAACGCATAGGCCGCGCACAGCGATACCAGCGTGAGGATCACGGTGTTCGGCAGCGCCTCGGCCAGCAGCACCGACACCTTCTTGCCCTGCAGGAACGACTGCCCCAATTCACCCTGCAGCAGGTTTCCCATCCAGCTCAGATATTGCTGCCAGATGGAACGGTCGAGCCCGAAGCTTTTGAGCAACGCCGCCCGCGTCTCCTCGGAGAAGGTGGGCGAGATGAAGTTGAGCGTGGGGTCACCCGGCATCAGACGGAACAACACGAAGGTCAGGCCCGAGACCACCCACAGCACCAGCAGCAGGTGGCCAAGCCGGCCGAGCAGATGACGAGCCAATGCGCGCCTACTGGAAGACCATCACTGAAAGACCATTACTGGAAGACCGGGGTGGTCTCCTTCACCCCTGCCGGGTAATGCAGACGGTCGCCCACCAGCACATAGCCGGCGTCCTTCAGCATCTTCTTCGCTGCTTCAAGGGTTCCACCAGGCACCTTCTTGTCGATCCCGGGCGCGGCCCAGAACGCCAGTGCCGGGGAGACCCAGGAGTTGGCCGGCACCGCGGCACCGCCGAACGCATCGGCGGCCAGCGCCTCGCGGTCGATTGCAGCCGAGATGGAACGGCGGAAGGCCACGTCGTTGAAGGGCGGACGGCGCTCGTTGTAGGCGATGAACTTGAAGCCGATGTCCAGCGACGACGACAGCGCGATGTTGGGCGAGGATTTCGGCAGGTTGGCCAGCAATTCAGGATCGCCGGTGTAGTCGGTGAGGAAGTTGATCTCGCCGCTTTTCAAGGCGCCCAACGTCGCTTCGATGTTCGGAGCGATCCGCATGATCCAGCGGTTCACCGATGGCTTTGCCCAATGATCCGGGTTGGCTTCCAGCACGATCTGTTCGGTGAGCTTGACCGAGACGAACTTGAACGGCCCGGAGCCGATCGGCACCGGCTGCTCCATCACACTTTCGGCAGTTTCCGGCTTGCCTTTTAGATTTTCGAAGATCGGCGCCCAGATGTGCTTCGGCGCCAGGTTCAGCTTGGACAGTGACGAGACCAGGAACGCCGCATCCGGCCGCTTCAGGGTGATGCGCAGGCTCATCGGGCCGGTGGTTTCCACCTTCTCGATGTTGCCCACGAACGGGCGGTACATCGGCGACTTGTCGGCATAGCCTGGTGCTTCCAGGGAGAACACGGCGTCTTCGATGGTGACGGGCTTGCCGTCATGCCACTTCATGCCGGATTTCAGCACGACATCCACAATGGTGGGCGTGGGGCGGGTGACGCTCTCGGCCGCCCACGGGCGCGGCAGGCCGTCTGGCCCGATGCGCATCAGGCGGTCCCATACCAGTTCGGTGGCCCAGGAGCCCTGGGCGCCGGGAATGTTGAATGGGCTGAGGTTGGTGGGCGGCGCCACGGAATTGAGGATCACATCCTTTTGCGCGCCCTTCGGCTTCAGCGCGATCCAGGTCCAGAAGTTGCGGATGCCGATGCCGGCCTGATCGACCATCGAGCTTTCGTCCCACACCGCCTTGTTGTAGGCGACGAGGTTCTTGGGGTGCACCATGAAGCCGTAGGGCTGTTCCTGGTTGATGACCTCCTGGATCTCATGGATCAGCCCCTGGCGCTTGGTGAGGTCGAGCTCTTCGCGCTGCGCCTGGGCAAGCTTGTCGTAGGCGGGGCTGTTGAGCCCGACGAGGTTGTAGCCGTTGGCGATGTTGGCGGAGACGAACAGGTTATAGGTCAGTTCATCGGGGTCTGACCGTTCGGCGCGGCCGACCATCTGCCATGTTGTGGTGTCCCAGCGCTGACGTTCGAACCAGACGATCTGGTTGAATTGCTGGCCGGGTAGGGGTCGCACGGTCACGCGCAAGCCGAGGGACTTCCAGGCCTCGGCGACCATTTCGGCGGCCTGATATTCCTGCGGCGCCGCGGCTTGCGGCTGTGCCAGGATGACAAGGGGGCGAATAGGGTCGCCGGCTGTTTGTGCGTTTGCGGGGAGCGTTCCCAATCCAGCCAACGCGACAGCCACGGCCAAGCGGTTCATCATTCTAGACCCTCGTTACCTGCATGCCTGATATTCAACACGGGGGAACGAATGGGTTCAAGCCCTTATCGGCATGGCATCTTGCGCTGCCACCGTTTCGGTGATGCGATCCCCGCGAACCGAGGGGCGAGCGACATGACGATCAGCGACAGCGAACAAACATTTTTGGACGATATCAGCCTCGATCTGCCCTGGAGCCTGGTCGAGACATTTTCGCAGATGCCGCGCTGGCGCCCGGAGGATGTGAACAAGAGCTGCGACGTGCTGGTGGCGAAATTGCGCGAGGCCGGCATACCCGTCGAGGTGCATGCGCCGGAGATCTATCTGTCCGTGCCCTATTCGGCCTCGGTGTC
>JBBROR010000034.1:0-17691 GCA_038229175.1 Acetobacterales bacterium
ATATCCGGCATTCCCCGCTTTGCCCGGATCACCCGTGCAGCCACGTTGTCGATTGCAGAACGAGATTTCGTGGAGGCCGCCCGCGCGATCGGATCAAGCGCTCCGCGTGTCGTTCTGCGCCATCTGCTGCCGAACCTGGCGTCCACGCTGATCGTGATCGCAACGCTGGATCTCGGCTCTGCGGTGTTGTTCACCGCGACGCTGTCGTTTCTGGGTCTCGGTGCCCAACCGCCAACGCCGGAGTGGGGAGCGATGCTGAATGCCGGGCGTGAATACGTTCGTTACGCGCCGTGGACGATGGTGTTTCCAGGACTGGCGTTGTTCCTGACGGTTATGGCCGTGAACCTCGTGGGAGACCGCCTTAGCGCCGTTCTAGATCCGCGTAGCCGACCTCGTTAGATCAGGAGGGGTATTGGTCGCTTCGCCCACGCTCCAGCATGACCGGTCATTCGACCCGGTCCTGATGATTGCTCTTTCAGCATCAAGCTAGGGTCGTTCTGATCGCGTAGGTTGTTGATAGCCACCCATCCCAATCGCTCGACGCAGCCTGTCAGCCCTCTGGCAACCCGGCCTTGCGTAGCCCTTCCATGTAGATCGCAAGATCGCAAGGCTTGCGCAGAGCGCTGCGGGTGGCGGCCTGGGTCAGCGTGAAGCTCGGCTCCAGCCGCAGCAGCCGGGCCTTCACGTCCGATGCCTCCGCCACACGTCCAAGATGCCCAAGCGCAGACAGCAGCCCCTTGCAGGTCGACGACATCGATGGGTTCAGGGCCAGGGCGCGCTGGCCTGCGACCGCCACGGTCTCGAAATCGCCCAGCATCAGGCTTGGAACCATCAACGTGTTGTCGAAAAAGAACCCTTGGGGATCGAACGGAGACAGCCTCCGCGCCTGCTGCGCGTGCGCCACCGCGGTTCTGTGCTCGCCGGCATACGCGTGCGACAGTGCCGACACCGCCCAGGCAAACGGCAGGTTGGGGTTCAATGCCAGTGACCGCTCGTGCAGGGCGATGGTTTCTGTGATGTCCTTGTGCAGCACAAAGCTGCGCACATATGCTGCGATCGCCAGCGCCCGCGCGCAGCCAGGATCGAGCGACACCGCCCGCTCCGCCAACGTGCCGGCGCGCTGCATCGCAACCTCTGGATCTTCGGCCCAGCCCTGTCCCACCAGGAACGCGTGCCAGCACGCCCACCAGCTGAAGATCGACGCCATATCCGGCGCCCGCTCCGCCGCCCGGGCCAGGAGCTCCCCGGCCTCGAGATAGCCTGGGCGGACCAGCCGATAGATCGCGGGAATGGCTCGCAGAAGCAACGCGTAGGCGCTGGCATCACGGGTCCGATCGGTTGCCCGATCGGTCGCCCGATCGCTCGCCGGCGCGTCCGCCAGCTCGGCCAGGCGTCGGCTCTCATGCAGGATAAGCTGCGGGTCGACCTGGGCCGCCGTCTCGGCTGCGATATCGTCCTGCAGGCTGAAGAGATCCTCCGCCGCACGCTCGAAGCGCTGCGACCAGACCACCTCGCCGCCGCCTTGCCCACTGCGCATGTCGAGCAGCCGGACCGTTACACGGATGCGACCGCCCTGCGGCCCTCCCTGGCTGCGTTGCACTGTGCCGTCGAGCAGGAAATCCAGCCCCAGGCGGCGCCAGCGCTCGGTCTGCCCGGTCGGCTCATGTCTCAGAGCTGCGATGGAGCCGGGCGCGATCAGGTTGATCCAGCGAAACCGGGCCAGCGCTGAGGTGATCTCCTCCGCCAGCCCCACCGAAATCATCGCCTCGTCAAGCGGGTCGGTGGCACGAAACACCGCAACCCCCAGCCAGGCTCCGCTGCGCCGCGGCGGCAGGACATCAGCCGCCGCCGCGTGATTGTCGTCGGGCGCCGGCGATGTCCTGTGCGACGCCGTCTCGGAAATCAGTGTGCCCAACAGCGCCTGAGTGCTGTCTGAAGGTTGCAGCCCGGTATGATCAAGCAGCGCCCGCGCGTATTGGTCGAACGCCTCCTGCGCCGCTGGGCGCTCGTTGCTTTGTAAATAGGCCTGGATCAACCGCCGCCACCCGGCCTCATGCGTGGGTGCGATGCCCACAAGGCGCCGTGCCGCCAAGATGACGGCGCCAGGCTCGGTCTTTTGATCCAGCACCTGCGCCGCCAGTGCTGTCGCGCCTTCGCGCAGCCGCCGCTCCTGGTCTGACAGCCATAGGTCGAACGCCGGGTCCAGGCCGTGCAGATCTTCCAGCAGCCTGCCTTGAAGCAGGCCCAGTAGCTCGGGCTGCGCGCTCGTGGCCCGGCCAAGTGCCAGAACGTCCACCCATATGTGATCGCACTCGATCTGCAGATGCTGACGTCCGGTTTGCAACTCAGCCAACCCGAGTTGGGCCAGAAATGCCTGCACCTCATGCACGCACTGCCGCAACGATGCCCGCGCCTGTTCGCGTTCCCGTGTGCTCCACAGCAGCGCCGTGATCTGAGAACGAAGCACCGGACGCGGCGCCGCCAGCACCAGAATCGATACCAATGCCCGCGTCTTGCGGGTGCGCGGCAGTACCACGTCGTTGCCCCCGATGCTGCCCGCCATTTGGCCCATCAGGCAAAGGCGCAGCGGACAGACTCTCCTGAACGGAGCGAGTGGATCGTCGTGGTCATCAGACAGCGGCCAGTTCGCCTTGGAGGACGCAACGGACATGCCGCCAGTGGGGAGGGTGAAATTCATTTGGCCATAAGCAATGACGGCGCCTCCTGAAAAGATAGAAAGTAGGAAGAAAATCTTGACATCAGCCACCAGAAAAGGAAAGTTGTCCTTGCGGACCAGCCTAATGCGCTGTTCCGCTTTCCCACATCAATCAATGTATCAGTCGCGAACGAGCGTTCGGTAATTATCCGTTACGCGTCACGTTAATTGATTGGGAAACTGCATTTTCGCGTGAAGAAAAAAGGACATTTTTTATGACCAAGACCTCCATCGAGATCCTGTTGCCGCCTGCCGACGCGTCTGCCATCCGTCTTGGCGGCGCGTTCCGTCTGCCGCCGGCGGCGCCGGTGCCAGCGATTATGCCCCAGGCCGACACGACCGATCTCGGCCGCATCCGCCTCGGCGGCGCCTTCCGTCTTGCGGCCTGCTAAAGCTCTACCACGCTCGGATACCGGTCTCGGGATTTCCCGAGGCCGGCTGCTCATCCTGATCACGGAGCGCCCATGCAGCTTTCATCGTCATCTGGAACGCCAATCGTCCGCTTTCATCGCCTCATAGCCCAGGCGCGCCTGCCGCAGCGCGCCGACCGCGCCGCCGGTGGCACCATCCCCACCCGCGCCGCCCGCTTCTGCGATGCCATCACGGCTGCCTCGGGCTTCGGCTACTATGTTTTCGCCCCGATCGATCTCAACCTGATGTGGGACGGTGACGCCATCTGGTGGTCCCATGGCGGGAACGAGACCTTGATGCCGCTCGAAGCCGCGCAATTTCCAGGTTTCCAAAGTGTCTTCGATGCCGCCGTCCCTGGCCGCCTGCAGGGCACCGCGCCGCCTTTTCTAACCTCTCTTCCCGAACCCGGCCATGTCCAGATCTGGACGGGACTTTTCGCCCGCACCGCGCCAGACTGGAGCCTCCTGCTGCGGCCGGTCGCCAATTTCCCCGGCTCCGGAGGTTTCACTGCGTATGAAGGCGTCATCGAAACCGATCGTTGGTTTGGCCCACTGTTCACAAACATTCGGCTCACCCGCACACACGCCCCCGTCCGGATCAATGCCCAGATGCCGCTTGTGCAGGCCCAGCCCCTGCCGCGCTGGCTGCTGACCGACGCCACCCTGGACCGAATGGACACCACCGCCGCGATCGGCGATCTCGGCGAGCGCGACTGGCAGGACTACGAGACCACTATCGTCCGTCCCAACGCTGCAACGGACCGTCCGCTCGGTGCGTACGCCGTCGCCGCCCGTCGCCGCCGCCGTTGCCCGATGTCACATCCCTGACACAGGCGATTAAAACGCCGGCATCAAATGCCCAAGGCCGTTTCGCCGGCTGGCCTGAAATACGAAACTGATCAGATCGGCCGGCGCTGGCTCGCGCATCAGCCGATGCACCGCGGTCAGCCCCCAAAGTGTTTCCGCCACATCGATCTCGCCCAGCACATCCGGGTCGTCGCCGGAGACCAGCAGCACGTCCATGTCCGGATCGTAGGTTGCCACGCTGCGAAGCGCCGACCGGCAGGCGTGGCCGACGGGATCGAGTTCCAGAACCACGCCCAGCGGGCGGTGATGATGCAGCTTGAACGGCAATTCGTGAAACGAACGGACCGTGATCAGCTCCATGCCGAGGGCGGCGACCATCTGCCGCAGCGCTGGCGTGGCTTGCCCACGATCGGTCACCACAATTACGCATTTCATATCCTGCTCGGTCATCGCCAAGGCGTCCAACGCCACGGCGCGACCCAGAACATGCGTGGCAGAAGCTTGAGCCGTCATGATCATCCCCTGTGTTCGACGATGACTTTGACAATTTTGTGACCGCAATGACAGGCAACAAAGCGTTCGCCGGCCGTCAGCCAGCGGGAGTAAAGCGTGATTTTGCGTGATCTGGACGATGATCCGGTCAATGTTCACACCTTATCAATCGGTGTAATGCTGTGCCGGTCCCGCGTCCGGCCCAACAGCTCAGAGACTTCAGACAACCATCATGGCCCAGATGCAGCCGCAACTTGGGGGATCGGTTCTGACGCCTCCGTCGCCAACGCGTGTCCTATCACACCAACGCCACCCGTGGGACGTCGCTCCGCCCGGGAGGTGCGTATGTCATCCACCGCATTTTTCCCATTGACGGACATGTCAACTTTAACTGACACTTTGAACTGACAAGAACGACTGACAAAACGCAGCGGAGGCGCATCCATGGACGTCATGACGCGGATCGAACGGGCACTCGCCAAGGCTGTTGCTCATGCCGACACCCAGGGCGGCCCGCCGCGGCTCGCCGCCGCCATGCAGTATGCTGTCTTCCCGCGTGGGGCCCGTATCCGCTCAAGACTTGCCCATGCTGTCGCCGCGGCCTGCGGCGAAGACAGCCCGGCGCTGACAGACGCCGCCGCTGCCAGCATCGAACTGCTGCACTGCGCCTCGTTGGTGCACGACGATCTGCCCTGCTTCGACAACGCCGACATACGCCGCGGCAAGCCCTCCGTCCATGTCGCGTTCGGCGAGCCTTTGGCGGTCCTCGCCGGTGACGCGCTGATCGTGTTGTCCTTCCAGACCATCGCCCGCGGTGCCTTGCGCGCGCCACACCGGTTGGCGCCGCTCATCGCCACGCTCGGCCGTGCCGCTGGCTCGCCACTTGGCATTGCCGCCGGCCAGGCCTGGGAAAGCGAAGACACCATCGACCTCGCGCACTACCAGCAGGCCAAAACCGGCGCGCTTTTCTCGGCCGCCACCGTCATGGGCGCCCATGCCGCCGGCCACGACGCCGAGCCCTGGCGCGCCCTCGGCGAACTGCTCGGCGAAGCCTATCAAGTCGCCGATGACCTGCGGGATGTGGTGTGCACGCCCGAAGAGCTGGGCAAGCCAATCGGCCAGGACGAGAGCCACGGGCGTCCGAACGCGGTTCAGCGTCTCGGGCTGGATGGCGCCATCGACCGCCTCAACACGCTTGCCCGTGCCGCCGCCGATTCCATCCCAGCCTGCCGCGGCGCGCGCGACCTGAAATCGCACATCCTGACAGAGACCATGCGCCTGCTGCCCAGGGAACTCGCCACGCGGGCGGCCTAGTCTTGCTGGCCGCAACGGCGCCGTCGGAGCCGCGCCCCGTGCCAGATGCTACCAAGCGGAGCCGATCCCTGCGTGAGCGGTTCGAGCACTGGCGTGACACTTTGCAGTCCAGCCCACGGTTTCGCTCCTGGGCTGCCGCCAACCCGTTCACCCGACCCATCGCGCGCAGGCGGGCAAGGGCGCTGTTCGATGTGTGCGCCGGCTTTGTGTATACGCAAGTGCTGCTGTCCTGCGTCCGCCTGCGGCTGTTCGACCTGCTCCAGTCTGGCCCGCTGACGGCTGCGGCCGTCAGCGCCCACATCGACCTGCCGTTCGAAGCCACACTCCGCCTGCTCGATGCCGCGGTGTCGCTCGATCTGCTCGATCGCAGGCGGTCCGGCGCATACGGCCTGGGTCCGCTCGGGTGCGCCATGATCGGCAATGCCGGCATCAGCGCCATGGTCGAACACCACGCCGCCCTCTATGCCGACCTGCGCGACCCCGTGGCGCTTCTTCGCGGCGGCCGACCTAGCGCCCTGTCCGGCTACTGGACATACGCCGAAACCGATGCGCCGGCCGACCTCGCCGCACATCGGACCGACAGTTACACCGACCTGATGGCCGCCTCGCAGTCCTTCATCGCCGAGGAGGTTCTGGCTGCCTATGATTTCCGCAGGCATCGCCGCCTGCTCGACATCGGCGGTGGCGATGGCAGCTTTCTCTCACACGTGGCAGCCCAGGCACCGGCACTTGACCTGATGCTGCTTGACTTGCCCGCGGTCGCCGCCCGCGCTGCAAAGCGTTTGGCGACCTTGGGGTTGTCTGACCGTACTCATGCCGTTGGTGGCGACGCCATCAAAGGACCGCTTCCGGCCGGCGCTGATATCATCTCCTTCATTCGCGTGCTGCACGATCACAACGACGACGCGGTGCTCGCGATGCTTCGTTGTGCCCGCGCCGCACTTCCCGATCGCGGCACACTCCTCATCGCCGAGCCAATGTCCGGCACTCCGGGCGCAGAACCGATCGGCGATGCCTATTTCGGCTTTTATTTTCTCGCCATGGGGCAGGGACGCAGCCGCACGCCTGAGGCGCTTGAGGCTCTGCTGCGCCAGGCCGGCTTCGCCGATCTCCGGCGCTTGCCCACCCGTATCCCCATGCTCGCCCGCGTGATCCTGGCCTCGCCAGCGAAATGAACGGACCGTAACTCTTGGTTGACAACCCTGATTGTCAGGCTAAGCTGACACTTAGAAGTAAAAAGTCCGAATCTTGCAAACGGACCTGACAGTTTTCGGGTCGAAACGAGGGAATAGGCCAACAATGGAAGCGCTTGCCGTGGTGCTGCATGAGCCAGAAAGGCTCGAACTGAGCCGTCTGGCCCTCATGGCGCCCGGCGTGGCGGACGTCGTTGTGGACATTGCCTATAGCGGCATTTCCACCGGCACCGAAAAGCTGCTGTGGCAGGGAACCATGCCGAGCTTCCCCGGCATGGGGTATCCGCTGGTGCCAGGCTACGAATCAGTCGGCCGCATCAGCGTCCCGGCGCAAGGCGGCAGTCTGAAGCAAGGCCAGCTTGTGTTCGTCCCGGGCGCCAAATGCTTCGGTGAAATCCGCGGTCTGTTCGGCGGCGCGGCCTCGCGCCTGGTGGTCCCCGCAGCCCGTGTCATTCCGATCGATGAACAGATGGGCGAGCAGGGCACGCTCCTCGCACTTGCCGCCACCGCCTATCACGCGGCCCCCAGTCCCGGTCCGCAGCCGGATCTGATCGTCGGCCACGGCGTCCTTGGCCGCCTGCTCGCCCGCCTTGTGGTTGCGGCCGGTGGCCCGCCCCCCACCGTGTGGGAGATCAATCCGGTTCGTTCAGTAGGGGCTGAGGGTTACGAGGTCATCCATCCTGACGCCGACACGCGCCGCGACTATCGCTGCATCTGCGACGTCAGCGGCGATGCCGGCCTCCTCGACCAACTCGTGGGCCGCATGGCGCCGGGCGGCGAGATCGTGCTTGCCGGCTTCTACACCGAGCGCATGGCCTTCGCCTTCGCCCCCGCCTTCATGCGCGAAATGCGCCTTCGAATCGCCGCCCAGTTCGTGCCCTCCGACATCGCGGCCGTCCAGCAGCTGATTTCCGAAGGCCGCCTCTCGCTCGACGGCCTGATCACCCATCGCCACAGCCCGCGCGATGCCACCACCGCCTACCGGACGGCCTTCACCAGGCCGGACTGCCTTAAAATGGTCCTCAACTGGAGCCACAGCGCATGACGCCTCCCCTGGATCACGACCAGACCCAAGCCCTGCGCGACGAGGCGGCGATCGAGCCGGATCCCGTCGCCACCGGCCCGGTGAAGAAGGAAACGCAGATCATCGCCATCTACGGCAAGGGTGGCATCGGCAAGTCCTTCACCCTCGCAAATCTCAGCTACATGATGGCCCAGCAGGGCAAGAAGGTGTTGCTGATCGGCTGCGACCCGAAATCCGACACCACCTCGCTGCTGTTCGGCGGCCGCTCGTGCCCCACCATCATCGAGACTTCGTCGAAGAAGAAGCTCGCCGGCGAAGCCGTTGCCATCGGTGACGTGTGCTTCAAGCGCGACGGGGTCTACGCCATGGAACTCGGTGGCCCCGAGGTCGGTCGCGGCTGCGGCGGCCGCGGCATCATCCACGGTTTTGAACTTCTCGAAAAACTCGGCTTTCACGAGTGGGGCTTTGACTACGTCCTGCTCGACTTTTTGGGAGATGTCGTCTGCGGCGGCTTCGGCCTGCCGATCGCACGTGACATGTGCCAGAAGGTGATCGTGGTCGGCTCGAACGATTTGCAATCCCTCTACGTCGCCAACAACGTCTGCTCGGCGGTGGACTATTTCCGCAAGCTGGGCGGCAACGTTGGCGTCGCCGGCCTGGTTATCAACAAGGACGACGGCACCGGAGAAGCCGCAGCCTTCGCCAAAGCCGTCGGCATCCCCGTGCTGTCGGCCATTCCCGCCAACGAGGACATCCGCCGCAAATCCGCCAACTACGAGATTATCGGCCGTCCCGGCAGCGAATGGGCGCCGATGTTTGAATTGCTGGCCGAACAGGTCGCCACCGCCCCGCCGGTCCGCCCGACCCCGCTCAGCCACGACAACCTGCTGGGGCTGTTCAAGGGTGACGCGGTCGGCCGCTCCGTGGTGCTCGAACCCGCCACGCTTGAAGACATGTGCGGCCCGGGGGCGTCGGTTGCCAAGCCGTCCCTCGAAGTCATCTACGAGACCGTGTGAGCATGGACGGCGATCTCGCAACACCCGTCGTTCCAGAAACAGGCTGCCACGGTGGCCGCGAGACGATGCAGGCGGCTGCCCGGGCCGCCGGCAAGTCGGCACTGATGGACGGGTTCGAGAAAGATTACCCACGTGGCCCGCACGACCAGCCGCAATCGATGTGCCCCGCCTTCGGATCGCTCCGTGTCGGCCTGCGCATGCGCCGGACCGCCATGATCCTCTCGGGCTCGGCCTGCTGCGTCTATGGCCTCACCTTCACCTCGCATTTTTATGGCGCCAAACGGACCGTGGGCTACGTGCCGTTCAACTCCGAAAGCCTGGTGCGCGGCCAGCTCTACGAAGATATTCGCGCCGCCGTGTTCGAGACCGCCAAACCTGAAGACTACGACTGTGTGGTTGTCATCAACCTCTGTGTCCCCACCGCGTCCGGCGTCCCGCTGGACCTGCTGCCCAAGGCCATTGACGGCGTCCGTATCATCGGCATCGATGTCCCGGGCTTCGGCGTGCCCACCCATGCCGAAGCCAAGGACGTGATGGCCGGTGCCATGCTGCGCTACGCCAGGCATGAGGCCGAGCAAGGCCCCGTCCAACGCCCCCGCACGCAATCCGACCTGCCCACCGTGGCCCTGATCGGCGAGCTGTTCCCCGCCGATCCGCCCGGCATCGCCGCCATGCTGGCGCCCATGGGCCTGGGCGTTGCCCCGCAAACGCCCGCCCGTGAATGGCGCGACCTCTACGCAGCACTCGATTGCCAGGTCGCCGCCGCCATCCACCCGTTCTACACCGCCTCGATCCGCGAATTCGCCGCCGCCGGCCGCCCGGTCGTGGGTTCCGGCCCCGTCGGGCTCGAAGGCACCGCCGCCTGGCTCGAAAACATCGGCCGCGCCGCCAACGTGTCCGCCGCGCAGATCGACGCCGCCAAGGCCCGCGCCTTGGGCCCACTCGCCGGCGTGCTCGCCGCCAGCCGCATCAACAGCCGCATCACCGTGTCTGGCTACGAAGGCTCGGAACTGCTGGTCGCCCGCCTGCTCATCGAATGCGGCGCCACCGTGCCGTATGTCGGCACTGCCTGCCCCCGCACCCCATGGTCCGACCCGGACCGCGAGTGGCTGGAAGCCAAAGGTGTCCACATCCAGTACCGCGCCTCGCTGGAACAGGACATGGCCGCGATGAAGGAGGTCCGGCCCGACCTCGCCATCGGCACCACACCCCTGGTGCAGGCCGGCAAGGAGATGGGCATTCCGTCCATCTACTTCACCAACATGGTCTCCGCCCGCCCATTGTTTGGCATCCCCGGAATTGCCGCGATGGCCGGCATCGTCAACACGCAAACAAAAGGTGCGAACCGCTTCGCCGACATGGTTTCGTTCTTCGACACCGTGGGGGCAGGGGACAACACCGGCTACGGCTGGCAGGGCAAGCCGCAGGACCACCCGGACTATCGCCTGCGCAACCAGAAGCTCCACGCCGCCAAGGCGAAAGCCTCAGCCAACCAGTCGATGGGGAGCTAGCGGCATGCTCGTTCTGGACCACGATCGCGCTGGCGGCTACTGGGGCGCCGTCTACGCCTTCACCGCAATCCGCGGCCTGCGCGTGGTGATCGATGGCCCCGTCGGCTGCGAAAACCTGCCGGTCACCGCGGTGTTGCACTACACCGATGCCCTGCCGCCGCACGAGTTGCCGGTTGTGGTCACGGGACTTGCCGAGGAACAGCTCTCCTCCACCGGCACCGAAGGATCCATGAAGCGCGCCAACGGCACCCAGGACCCGGACATGCCGGCCGTGGTCGTTACTGGTTCGATCGCCGAGATGATCGGTGGCGGCGTCACGCCCGAAGGCTCCAACCTGCTGCGCTTCATCCCGCGCACGATTGACGAAGACCAGTGGCAGGCCGCGGATCGTGCGATCTATTGGCTCTGGACTGAGTTCGGCCAAAAGCAGGCGAAATCCCGGCGCGCCCCGAAGCGCCCCGAGGGATCAAAACCGCTCGTCAACATCATCGGCCCCATCTACGGCACCTTCAACATGCCGTCCGACCTCGCCGAGATCCGCCGCCTGGTCGAAGGCATCGGCTGCGAGATCAGCCTGGTGTTCCCACTCGGCTCGCACATCATGGACGTGCCGAAGCTGCAGGACGCCGCAATCAACGTCTGCATGTATCAGGAATTCGGCCGCAAGCTCTGCGAGGAGCTCGACCGCCCCTACCTGATGGCGCCGATCGGCCTGCACTCGACCACCCGCTTCCTCCGTGCCCTCGGCGAAATCGCAGGCGTCGACCCAGAGCCGTTCATCGAGGCGGAAAAGCACTCCACCATCAAGCCACTATGGGACCTCTGGCGCTCTGTCACCCAGGATTTCTACGCCACCGCCAGCTTTGCCATCGTGGCGACCGAGACCTACGCCGTGGGCGTGCGGCGTTACCTCGAAGACGACATGGGCATCCCCTGCACCTTCTCGGCGTCGCGCACCGCCGGCAAAAAGCCCGACAACGCTGCGGTTCGCGCCAGCCTGCGTGCCACGCCGCCCTTGGTATTGTTCGGATCGTTCAACGAGCGGATGTACAACGCCGAAGGTGGCAACCGTTCCATCTACATCCCCGCCAGCTTCCCAGGCGCCATCATTCGCCGGGCCACCGGCACGCCCTTCATGGGCTACGCGGGCGCGACCTATATCATCCAGGAATACTGCAACGCCCTGTTTGACATGCTGTTCAACATCATCCCGCTCGCCACCGAGATGGACAAGGTGGACGCTACCCCTACACGCCACGTGCCATCGGCGGTGATGCCCTGGGATGACGACGCGCTGGCCCAACTCGACCGCGCCGTGGAGGCCGAGCCCTATCTGGTGCGCATCTCCGCTGCCAAACGCCTGCGCGAACACGCCGAGGCCGATGCCCGCGAAGCGCTCGAAGAGCGCGTGAGCCTGCCGCGCCTGACCACCGTGCTGACAGCCACGAAACGGCAATTCGCATGAGTGTCTATGACAACTTCGTATCGCCTGGGTGTGGGCTGAGCCCCCCGATGGCCAACATATCTCCCAATCGGTTTGACCGATCGGGTGATAAGTGGCGGTGCCGCATCGCACCGCCATCCTCCTCCTCGCCGCGCGGGATGAGCGCGGTGGTGGCCGCAAGGCCAATTCTCGGAGACCTGAAACATGGTTAATTCAGTGGATACGTCGACCTCCGGGTTGACGGAAATGGAGGCCAAGGAATTCCACGGCCTCTTCATCTCGGGCTTCGTCGGCTTCACCGTTGTGGCGATCGTCGCCCACGTTCTGGTGTGGTCGTGGCGTCCGTGGCTGCCGGGCACCAAGGGCTATGCCCTGCTCGACAGCGCCATCAACGCACTCACCTCGCTCGTTTAAGGAGGATCGTCGCATGTGGCGCATCTGGACATTGTTCGACCCCCGCCGTGTGCTTGTTGCACTGTCGGTGTTCCTCTTCTCGCTGGCGATCCTGATCCACTTCATCCTGTTGAGCACCGATCGCTTCAACTGGATCGAAGGCCCCGCCGCCGGGCGGATCACAGCACCGCAGAATGCTCCTCTGCCGGCTGCCAAGCCCTAGGCGAAGTCATTCGCCATTCGGGTTTCGATCGAGTGTCTGGCGCACGCCGGCCTCGATCGAGGCTCCCCGATTAAAAGCCTGCGCCTTGCCTTGACCAACGTGCATACCCTGCCTCGCGAACGGAGGAATTGACTATGGCTATGCTCAGTTTTGAAAAGAAGTATCGCGTTCGCGGCGGAACGCTTGTCGGTGGCGATCTATTCGACTTCTGGGTCGGTCCGTTCTTCGTTGGCTTTTTTGGCGTCACGACAATGTTTTTCAGCATCGTCGGCACGGCACTGATTTTATATGGCGCTTCGCTTGGCGACACATGGAATGTCTGGCGTATCAGCATTGCGCCGCCAGACTTGAAATATGGTCTTGGTTTCGCCCCGTTGAAAGAAGGCGGTATCTGGCAGCTGGTCACAATTTGTGCGATCGGCGCCTTCAGCTCCTGGGCACTCCGCCAGGCAGAGATCTGCCGCAAGCTCGGTGTTGGCCTGCACATACCGTTCGCCTTCGGCATGGCGATCTTTGCTTATGTTTCGCTCGTGGTGATCCGGCCGGTCCTGATGGGCGCCTGGGGCCACGGCTTTCCCTACGGTATCCTGTCGCATCTCGATTGGGTGTCCAACACCGGATACCAATATCTGCATTTCCATTACAACCCGGCGCATATGCTGGCGGTGACGTTCTTCTTCACGAACTGCCTGGCACTTTCGCTTCATTCTGCCCTCGTGCTGTCTGCGCTGAATCCCGGCAAAGGCCTGACGGTCAAGGCGCCGGAGCACGAGAACACCTATTTCCGCGATATCATCGGCTATTCCATCGGAACGCTCGGCATCCATCGGCTGGGCCTGTTCCTGGCGTTGTCCGCCGGGTTCTGGAGTGCGGTCTGCATCATCATCTCAGGGCCGTTCTGGACCCGTGGATGGCCGGAATGGTGGGGCTGGTGGCTCAACCTGCCGATCTGGAAATAAGTCTGCACCACCCAAGAAAAGGGAACGGATATGTCTGAGTATCTCAATATCTTCACCCGGGTGCAGGTCCGCGGCCATTATGAGCCTGGAACCCCGCTCGCCCGCGGCGAAAACGACCGCACGCGCAATGCCCCCTGGTTCGAATACTGGCTTGGCAAGCTGGGGGATGCCCAGGTGGGCCCGCTCTATCTTGGCACGCTCGGTCTGGCCTCGCTGGTCTGTGGCGTCATCGCCTTCGAGATCATGGGGCTGAACATGCTCGCCTCGGTGAACTGGAGCCCGGTCCAGTTCATCCGCCAACTCCCTTGGCTGGCGCTCGAGCCGCCGGCGCCCGGCTATGGCCTGCATTTCCCACCGCTCAACCAGGGTGGCTGGTGGATCATCGCCGGCTTCTTCCTCACCGCCTCCATCCTGCTCTGGTGGGCCCGCATCTACCGCCGCGCGATCAAGCTCGGTCTTGGTACCCACACCGCCTGGGCCTTCGCCGCTCCGATCTGGCTCTATCTTGTGCTCGGCCTGTTCCGCCCCGTGCTGATGGGCTCCTGGGCCGAGGCCGTGCCCTTCGGCATCTTTCCGCATCTGGACTGGACGGCCGCGTTCTCCATCCGCTACGGGAATTTGTTCTACAATCCGTTCCACATGCTCTCGATCGTCTTTCTTTATGGCTCGGCGATCATCTTTGCCATGCACGGTGCCACCATTCTTGCCGTCAGCCGCTTCGGGGGCGAGCGAGAGGTGGAGCAATCGATCGATCGCGGCACCGCCGCCGAGCGCGCCGGCCTCATCTGGCGCTGGACGATGGGCTTCAACGCATCTTTTGAAAGCTTCCATCGCTGGGGCATCTGGTTTGCCGTGCTCTGCCCGATCACCGGCGGCATCGGCATCCTGCTCACCGGAACGGTGGTCGATAACTGGTATTTGTGGGGCGTGAAGCACCACATCGCGGCACCCTACCCGACCTTGTGGGGGCCGATCATCGATCCGGCCACGCTGCCGGGCGCCGCTCAGCTGGGAGTTGTGAAATGAGCCTCGGCATCCGTCCAATCGCCATCGGCGCGGTGGCAATCCTCGGCGTCTTCCTCGCCATTCCCATGGTGATGGGCTTCCAAAAGCCCGACATCACCACTGTCCAGCACGGCTATCGCGGTGTGGCGATGGGCCTGGTCTACAACAACGGCGACCTCGCCAAGACGGCGGCCGTCAACAAGATCCCGGGCTACCTGCCGCAGCTTCCGCCGGTTGGCCCGAAGGCGTCGGCGGTGTACAAAAACGTGCAGGTGTTGGGCGATCTGAGCGTGGGCCAGTTTACCCGCCTCATGGCGTCGATCACCCAGTGGGTGGCGCCGGAGCAGGGGTGCAACTACTGCCATAACCCCGCGAACATGGCTGAGGACAGCGTCTACACCAAGGTGGTGGCGCGGCGGATGCTGCAGATGACGCAGAACATCAACGAGAACTGGACCACTCACGTCGCAGCCACCGGAGTGACCTGCTACACCTGCCACCGTGGCCTCAATATCCCGGCGAACATCTGGGTCAACGATACGGTGAAGCCGGGCGAGACGGTCGGCAGCGGCATGGCTGCCACCACGCCAGGCAAGAACCACCCCTCGCGCGCGGCAGGCCTCGCCTCGCTGCCATTGGACCCCTTCACGCCCTATCTGGAGGGCGCCGAGCCGATCCGGGTGGCATCCAATACCGCGTTGCCGACCGGGGCCGATCGGTCTTCTATCAAGCAGACGGATTGGACCTATGCGCTGATGATGCACATGTCCACATCTCTGGGCGTGAACTGCACCTACTGCCACAACAGCCGGGCCTGGGCTGATTGGTCTCAAAGCTCACCTCAGCGCGTCACAGCCTGGTATGGCATCCGCATGGTGCGCGAGATGAACAATGGCTACATGAACCCGCTGGCGCCGGTCTTCCCGGTCTATCGTAAAGGTCCGGGTGGGGACGTGGCGAAAGTCAACTGCACAACCTGCCACCAGGGCGTCTACAAGCCGCTCTATGGCATCAGCATGGCCAAGGATTTCCCTGAACTGCAAAAGTTGACGTCCTCGCTCAAACCCTGAACCAGACTTCCAGCCATGCAAAAAGGCGCTATCTCTGGGGGATAGCGCCTTTTTGCATGTGCGAAGCCGTGCTACCAAACGCTGGGGACATTGCCGAAATAGGCGCTCTCTTTATATAGGTGGGGATCGAAACCGTGGCCGGCTGGCCGCGTTCGAGTCCAGTCTGGCCAGAAAAGGGTACGCGTTATGGATACGATGCAGGTCAACAAGGTCTTCGCCGCCGTTTTGGTGTCGGGCATCGCGTTCTTCGTCGCCGGCCGCATGGGAACGATCTTGGTGCCTGACCATAAGCTGGCCAAAACCGCCATCAAGATCGATGCACCCGCTGGTGCCGTTGCAAACGCTCCCGCTCCGGAACTGCCGCTTGCGACCCTTCTCGCCAGTGCTGACCCCAAGGCAGGTGCCGTGCAATTTGCCGCGGCAGGCTGCGTGGCCTGCCATTCCGTAAACGACGGCGGCAAAGCTGGAGTTGGCCCTAACCTTTACGGCGTTATCGGAGCGGTGCAGGCCGGCCGGGATGGTTATGCCTATTCCGCCGCGTTGAAGGGCAAGGGCGGCAAATGGGGGTTCGAGGAGATGAACACCTGGCTCATCAAGCCGGCGGCCTACGCCCCAGGTACAAAAATGTCCTACGCCGGCCTGCCGGACGCAAAGAAGCGCGCCGACATCATCGCCTATGTCAACACGTTGTCGGCCAACCCGCTTCCAATACCAAAAGCCGAGGCCAAATCGGCCGCTGCAGCAGCGCCGGTCGTGGCGTCAGCCGCAGCAGCCGCACCGGTGGGTGCCGAGCCGATCGCAATCCTGCTTGCGAAGGCGGACGTGGCGGCGGGACAGAAATCCACGCTGCAGCTTGGATGCGTCGCCTGTCACTCCTTCAACGAAGGCGGCAAGAATGGCCTTGGTCCCAACCTATACAACGTCGTGGGCCACCAGGCTGCGGCGCATGAAGGCTACACGTATTCCGCCGTCTTGAAAGGCAAGGGTGGCGATTGGACGTACGACAATTTGAACGCCTGGCTTCTCAAGCCCGCCATCTACGCCCCCGGTACGAAGATGAGTTTCGCCGGCATTGCCGACGGCCAGACCCGTGCAAACGTGATCGCTTATATGCGCGGCCTGTCATCCAGCCCGGTGCCGCTACCGTAACCTTTGGCGTAGCAACTAAAGAAGGCGGCACATCCGAACAGGGTGTGCCGCCTTTTTTAAAGCATCGTCCAATCCGTTGAAGATTTCATCGGGCGACGCTATCGAAGTTCTCCCCCTGTTCGACTGGCCGGGAATAATCCAAGGGCCGATCGAATGGAGAGGGTATCAGCCTTCCTTCGGCGCGTAGGCAACGCACCAGCCGGTCGGCGCAATCGGGCTTACCACGATGGCGCAGCCTGCCGGCGGCTGCCACTGTGCGCACTTGTTGCACTGGTTCCCATCTTTCGGCGTGTTCTGATACTGCACCAGCGCCTGTGCAAGCTTCTCCTGGGCGCGGGCACGGGAGGACGCCAGAACGGAGCCGGCAGCAAGCATGCTCAAGCCGGTCTGCAATACGGCGCGGCGGGGCGACGAGGTCTTTTTATCAGTCATTTTTTTATTCCTTGGCTACTCAGACACATACGATGTGGTGCGGTCACGTGCTTTGTCCACTTCCGCCCGCGGGCTCAAAAGTGGCAGGCATCACCTTGACTGCCAATGTGCAAAACGTCGGAACACCGTTGTGGTTCACACGTGCCTGGCAGATTGGTAAACGCGCGCGCACGGTCGGTTCCGAGCCGCCTCACCGATCAAATCCGGCGACAGTGGCCCCCACAGATTTGCCGTCGATGCTGCTATCTTTTGTCTGCCCCTTAATGCCGATGCTGTCGTCCTTTGGTTCCCTGGCAGTCTGTGGGCCTTGGCACTGGGCAGGCAAGCCTTGGTCTGTGGAAAGGCCGGGTCAGACGGCGATCTCGGCTTCATCCTCATCCGCTGCGGAATACAGCATTCGGGGGGATGCGAGCCGCGTCCGATCCTGCTAACCAACGCCCGGAGATTTTGCCCAGATGACAAGGAGGCCCGCGATGGCTGACGGAGACAAGACCGAAACCACGACCGTCGATCTCGACCCAACCGAGGTGGCA
>JBBROR010000035.1:0-17364 GCA_038229175.1 Acetobacterales bacterium
ATGGTGCCGCTTGTAGGAATTGAACCTACGACCTACTGATTACGAATCAGTTGCTCTACCCCTGAGCTAAAGCGGCATCTGGCGTTGCGCGGCCTGGGTAACCGATGGTTTTAACAAACCGGTCGCCGACGGCAAGCATGCAAACGGTTGCTGCGCTCTGCGTGATAGCGAACCGGCCCAGTTGCTGCAAGTCGCACGATGGAATGTGGCGTGCAGAGCGCATTGGCCTCTGTTGTGCTATGCGCTGCCAAGACCCAGACGGCATGCGTCGGACATCGCCCGTCACTTCCATTCACGCGAACCTACTGCAGGTTCATGTCCGACACGACCGCCTTTCCCCATGCCAGGCTTCGCAAGTGCCCGGTCTGCGGGCTGTTTCAGACGATGCCTTCACTCGCGCGGCGCAGTGCTGCGTGTTGTGCCCGCTGCAATAGCCTGTTGCGCCAGAATCGGACCGATCCTGGCGGGCGTGTGCTGGCGTTGGCCACGGCGGGGCTGTTGCTGTTCGTGCTCGCGGTGTGCCTGCCCTTCTTGCGGCTCGATCTTGGGACGGGCCAGGAGACCAGCCTGGTGACGGGGCCGTGGGCGCTTGAACAGCATGGGATGTGGGAGCTGGGCCTTGTGGTGCTGGGGACGACGATGCTGGCGCCGCTTTCCAAGATGCTGGCGATGGTTTGGGTTTTGGTCGGCCTGCGTTCGCGCTGCCCACCGACCCATCTGGCCGTGGTGTTTCGCCTTGTGGAGGTTCTCACCCCATGGTCGATGGTTGAGGTGTTCCTGCTGGGCGTGTTCGTGGCCTACACCAAGCTCAGCGATCTCGCATCTGTGCATGTCGGTGGCGGTCTTTATGCGCTGGGCGTGCTGATGCTGCTGATGGCGGCCGCGGATTCAGCGCTCGACCACGAGGCGGTCTGGGAACGGCTGGAACCGCGATGGCTGTCCCTGCTGCCGCAGCCGCCGCCGCGACAGCGGATCGCCTGCGACAGTTGCGGGCAGGTGAGCCGCAAGCCGCCCGGGCATCGGCGCGCGGCATGCCCGCGTTGCGGCAGCTTTCTGCGCCACCGCAAGGCGGACAGCCTCAACCGAACCTGGGCCTTGCTCGTTGCTGCCGCCGTGCTCTTCATCCCGGCGACCACGCTGCCGGTCCTGACCGTGATCCAGCTTGGCCAAGGGACGCCCAGCACCATTCTGGCCGGAGTGGAGGAGCTGGCGCCGCTGGCATGTGGCCGTGGGCCTTGCTGGTTTTCGTGGCATCCATTGCGGTACCGGTGCTCAAACTGGTGGGGCTGGTCATCCTGCTGGTCAGCACGCAGCGTCGAAGCCGCCAGAACCTCGGCCAGCAGACGGTGCTGTACAAGATCATCGAGGCTGTGGGGCGGTGGTCGATGATCGACGTGTTCATGATCTCCATCCTCACCGCCCTGGTGCAGGCTGGTGCGTTGGCCTCGGTGGCGCCCGGGCCGGGGGTGCTTTGTTTTTGCGCCGTCGTGATACTGGCCATGTTGGCAGCCAACAGCTTCGATCCGCGGCTGATGTGGGATGCCGCCGCATTGCCTGAGGACAGTGCCGCAAGATGAGCGACCCGACCGTGCCTGCGCCCGACCCGACCGGACGATGACACGCCCGCCACCACGCGGCGCGCTCGGCGCTTTCAGATTATCTGGCTGATCCCGATCGTGGCGGCCCTTGTCGCAGGCTTTCTCGCCTATCGGGCGGTGGCTGCGCGGGGGCCATGGTCACGCTCACGTTCCGTTCGGCCGATGGGCTGAAGGCGGGCACCACCAAGGTTCGCCACAAGGCGGTGGACCTGGGAACCGCGGATTCCATCCGACTCAGCGACGATCTGTCCAGCGTGGTGGTGCAGGTGCAGATGCAGCGCGAGGCCACCGACGAGCTGACCGGCAATGCGCGTTTCTGGGTAGTGCGACCGCGTCTGAACGCGGGCAATGTCTCGGCCCTCGATACGTTGCTGTCCGGCGCTTACATCGAGCTCGATCCTGGGACACGGACCGCCACGCCGACCGCGCCGCGCCGCAATTTCACCGGGCTCGAGGAACCACCGGCCGTTCGCTCGGGCGAGCCTGGCCAGAGCTATGTGCTCCAGGGCAGCCGCATCGGCGGGATCACCAGCGGATCGCCGGTGCTCTATCGCGACGTGACGGTGGGCGAGGTTCTGGGCTGGGACATGTCGCCCGATGGGCAGGGATTTGCCGTGGCCATCTTCGTGCGCAACCCTTTCAATTGGTTCGTGCGGGTGGGCACGGATTTCTGGGACGCGTCAGGCATCGGGCTCGACCTTGGTGCGGGCGGCGTGCAGCTTCGCCTGGAAAGTTTGCAGGCTCTGCTGTCCGGCGGCATCGCGTTCGACACACGGCCCGAGGCGTGCAATGCACCGCTGAGTCCGTCAGGCGCCGAATTTCGCCTCTATCGCGACCAGGCGACCGCCAGCGCCGCATCCTGTTCGTGACGCGTTTCGAAGGCTCGGTCCCGGGGGCTGGCAGTGGGGGCGCCGGTTGAGGTGTTCGGCATCCAAATCGGCGCCGTCAGCGATATCCACCTCGACTTCAACCCAAACAGCGGCGAGTCCTATGTCGACGTGAAGTTCGAGATCCAGCCCGAACGCATCCTGGCGGCGGATCGCCTCGACCAGAAATCACCGCTCGACACCACCCAGGCGCTGGTGCATCGCGGTGTGCGGATGCAGTTGCACACGGCCAACTAGCTGACCGGGCAGCTTTAGCTTGGTATGGACTATGTGAAGGGCGCGCCGCTAGAGCGTGATGATTTTGGGTAGAATCAAAATCATGACGCTCTAGCCCTTGTTTTATCGAGCATGTTTATGCGTCTGGGTGAAGCAACCCAAACGCATCATGATCTAGTGGGCCAAATTCCCTGACGCTCCGGTAGCAAGCGCTAGGTTTGGACCGCCAGCCGACGCCGCCATCATGCCCGATGGGGCACTTTATTTCCCCGGCATATCCGGCGGGCTGGACGGCTTGGTGTCCAACGTGACGGAGCTCACGCAAAAACTTGCGAGCCTTCCGTTCGACCAGATCGGCGCCGATCTCCAAAAGATCGTACGCAATGTGAGCGATCTTACCGGTAGGCCGGAGCTGAAACAGACGTTGCAGGGGGCCGCGGCCACGCTGGCCAGCACGCAGGACCTGGTGCTCAATGTGGATGCCGACGCCACGCCGTTGCTGCGCCGGCTGCCCGAGTTCGCGGCAAGCCTGCAACAAACGATCGATCGCAGTTCGAAGCTGATCGCGTCGGCCGATGCGTCGTAGCGACCGGAACTGGTGCGCGGGACGTTGAATTTCGTCTTCAGGTCAACGGCGGCGATCGCTGGGGCGGGCCGCTGGGGCGGGCCGCTGGGGCGGATGCTCGACCGAATCCTGACGGAGGATCTGGTGCAGCGGCTGCCGGATGCCGCCGTCTTTGTCGAATCGGGCGCCATCTCGACGCGACCGGATACGGTGGTTGAAATCGATACCCAGCGGCTGGATGCTGAACTTGGCGGCACGATGGTTCTGCTGGCGCAGATCGCGGTGCGCCCCGACGGCAAGCCCGCGCGCGCGCTCAGAACCCGGTTGACCACGCCGATCGGCGGTATAGGATCTGCGTTTCACGTCGCCGCCATGAGCACGATCATAGCACAGCTGGCCGACAGGATAGCGGCCCTGCTCGTTCGGGGCGGATCGACAGATCGGCCCGTTCTGCCAGGCTGGGCTGGATTGCACATTCGCGAAAGGTTGATGCCCATGCTCCGACGCGCCCTTCTTGCCGCCATTCTTCCAGGCCTGGCCATTCTGGGCACGGCCCTGCCCACCGCAGCCCAGGCGCCGCAGATCCGCCTTCGCGCCACCATCGTCTCGCTTGACGGCCCCATGCTGACCGTGGAGACCCGCGAAGGCCCGACGGCGAAGCTCACGCTGCCCGAGGGCTTCAACCCCACCGCCCTCAAGCGCCTTTCCATGGATGAAATCAAACCCAACAGCTACGTGGCCACGGTTGCAGCACCAGCGGCCGACAGAACGCTGCAGTCGGTCTATGTGGCGGTGTTCTCCGAAGCGCAGCGTGGCGTGGGCGAAGGGCATTACGACTGGGATCTGGCGCCGGGCACGAGCATGACCAACGCAACCGTGACATCGGCCGTGCAGGCCACCGCCGGCCGCAAGCTGACGATGGTCTATAAAGGCACGCCGATCGACGTCGTGGTTCCGGCCGACGCGCCGATTATCCAGACTGTTCCGGCCAGCCGTGACGATCTGAAACCAGGCGCCAAGATATTCGCGGTTGTCAGCAAGACGGGTGATAACGCCTACACCGCCATCCGCCTCACGGTGTCCAAGGACGGTGTCGATCCGCCGCAGTGAGTGATGCTTCAGGCCCCGTCACCCACCAGGTTGAGGCCGGCGTTGCGGCGCAATGTGGGCAGGCCGACGCCGGCGGCATCGAAGCCGCCGTCGTTGGCCAGGGCCTGGCCGTTCACGTAGCTGGCGTCCTTGCTGCACAGGAAGCCGACAACGTTGGCCATCTCCTCGACCGTGCCGTAGCGGCCGAGCGGGATGGTGTCGTGGTAGTCCGACCGAATGGCCACGCTGTGCACCAGCTTGGCCATCTCGGTTTCCACCGGCCCCGGGCAAACCGCGTTGACCCGCACGCCATAGTTGCCGAACTCGACGGCAAGCTGCTTGGTGAGGTGGATGATCGCCGCCTTGCTGGTGCCGTAGGCGACGCGCAGCGTGCTGGCGCGCAGTCCGGAGATCGAGGCGATGTTGACGATGGCGCCGCTCTTTTGCCGCACCATGACGGCGCCGAACGCCTGCGAGCAGAGGAAGGCGCCGTCGAGATTGGTGCCGAGCACATGGCGCCATTCCTCGAAACTGGTCTCCAGCACGGGCTTGAAGACCGCCACGCCGGCGTTGTTGACAAGCGCGTCGACGCGGCCCCAGCGGGCCATGATGATCGCGGCCGACGTATTCACCTGGGCGGGGTCTGATACGTCGCATGGAAGGGCCAGCACGGTATCGGGCGACGCCAGCGCCTTCTCGGTATCCGCCAGGGTCGTGGTGTCATTGTCCAGCAGGGCGACGTTGTGGTTCCGATGAAGGAACCATGTGGCGATCGCCAGACCGATGCCACGGGCGGCCCCGGTGACAACGGCGACCGGGCGGGTTTCGGTGGTGTTGGGCATGTCGGGCTCCCGGTTTGTTTTGAGTCCGCCTTTTATTTTGGCGGATTGGCGGCCCGCCATTGGGCCACGTTGCGGTTGTGGTCTTCCAGCGTTTTGGCAAAGACATGGCCGCCATTGCCGTCGGCCACGAAATACAGGTCGTCGCTGGCATCGGGCTTGGCCACGGCCTGCAGGGCGGCGAGGCCCGGGCTTGCGATGGGGCCGGGTGGCAGGCCGGGGGCGGTGTAGGTGTTGTAGGGGTTCAGCGATTCGAGGTCGGCCCTTGTCAGGCCGCGATCGTAGGTCAGCATCCCGCCGGTGACGGCGTAGGCGGTTGTGGGGTCCGATTGCAGCCTCATGCCGCGACGCAGGCGGTTGAGGAACACGGCTGCTACGTGCGCACGCTCCTCAGGGCGCGAGGTTTCACGCTCGACGATGCTGGCGAGCGTGAGCATCTCTTTTGGAGACGCAAGCGGCAGGTCTGCGGCGCGGGCGGCCCAGAGTTTCACCAGGTTGCGGTCCATTGCGGCGCGGGCGCGGTCGAGCAGGGCGGTGCGGGGGGTGCCATAGGTGTAGGCGTAGGTCTCCGGCATCGTCTCGCCCTCGTTGGGGACGGGCGTGTCGCCGTCGAGCGCCGGGGCCCGGTCGACAAGCTGTGCGATCTGGGCGGCGGTGAGGCCTTCGGGGATGGTGAGCTTGTGCTGGACGGGCTTGCCGCTGCGCAGGATGGCCAAGGTGGCGAGCAGGCTTACGTGCTCGGGGAAGGTGAACTCACCGGCCTTGAGCGGACCCTTGCCCGTGGTGACGAGGGCTGCAAGCCTAAAGCTGATGGAATCGGACACGACGCCGGCATCAGTGAGTTGCAAACCCACTTCGGAGGGCGTGCCACGCGGCACGTTGATGATCCGCGCGGCTGCCAGCGGCCCAGGGGCGGTGGCGCGCGAATATCCGAACAGGCCAGACCCAAGGATGACCCCGCCAAGCAGAACGAGCACGGCGAGGCTGGTCAACAGGCGGCGCATGCTGCGCGTCCGCCCGGATCAGGCAGCCTTCTTGAAGATGATCGAGGCGTTGGTGCCACCGAAGCCGAAGCTGTTGGAGAGCACGGCGTCGACCTTGCGGTCCTGCGCAGTGTGGGCAACGCGGTCGATGATGCTCTCCCGCGACGGGTTGTCGAGATTGAGCGTGGGCGGCACCACCTGGTCGCGGATGGCCATGATGGAAAATACCGCCTCGATGGCACCGGCGGCACCGAGCAGGTGGCCGGTGGCGGATTTGGTGGACGACATCGCCAGGTTGCGGCCGTGTTCGCCGAAGAAACGCTCGACGGCCTGCAGTTCCAGATCGTCGCCAAGCGGCGTGGAGGTGCCGTGGGCGTTGACGTACTGCACGTCTTCGACATTCAACTTGCCATTACGGAAGGCGCCCTTCATGGCGCGGAACGCGCCGTCATGGCCTTCGGCGGGGGCGGTGATGTGGTGCGCGTCGCCGGACAGGCCGTAGCCGCCGACCTCGGCGTAGATGGTCGCACCGCGGCGCTTGGCGTGTTCGTATTCTTCCAGCACCACAACCCCTGCCCCTTCGCCCATCACGAAGCCGTCCCGATCGCGGTCCCACGGGCGCGAGGCCTTGGTGGGCGTGTCGTTGAAGGCGGTGGACAAGGCGCGCGATGCGCAGAAGCCAGCAATTCCGATGCGGTTGACGGCCGATTCGGCGCCACCTGCCACCATCACGTCGGCATCGCCGAACATGATCAGGCGGGCCGCGTCACCGATGGCATGCACGCCGGTGGCACATGCGGTGACAACGGAATGGTTGGGGCCCTTGAACCCGTATTTGATCGAGACATGTCCGGAGGCGAGGTTGATCAGGGCCGAGGGGATAAAGAACGGCGAGAGGCGGCGGATCTTGCCTTCGTGGAGCTGAATGGCCGCTTCGTAGATCGTTTCGAGACCGCCGATGCCGGAGCCGATCATGACGCCGGTGTTGCAGGCTTCCTCCTCGGTCGCAGGCTTCCAGCCGCTGTTTTCGACGGCCTCGCTTGCCGCGACCATGGCGAACTGTATGAAGCGGTCCATCTTCTTGAGATCTTTGGAAGGAATCCACTCGGCGAGGTCAAGCCCGCCATTGGCGCGCTGGCCTGCCGGAATCTGCCCGGCTATCTTTGCCGTCAGTTCCGCTGTGTCGAAGGACTGGATGGCGCCGATGCCGGAATCGCCCTGCAGCAGCCGCTGCCAAACATGGTTCACTCCAATGCCGAGCGGGCATGCGATGCCCATCCCGGTGACCACAACCCGCCGCATCTGCGCCATCCTTAACCCACCTACAACTTAAGCCAGCGTTGATCGCGGGCTGTTGGCCGTTCAAAAGCAGCCGGCTTCACGCGCCGGCTGCTGCCGATCAGGCCGCCTTCTGCTTCTCGATGTAGTCGATCGCGTCCTTGACGGTGCCGATCTTCTCGGCGGCATCTTCTGGGATTTCGACGCTGAAGGCTTCTTCGAAAGCCATCACCAGTTCAACGGTGTCGAGGCTGTCCGCGCCCAGATCGTCGATGAACGACGCTTCGGGCGTAACCTTCGCTTCTTCGACGCCGAGATGCTCGACGACGATCTTTTTCACCCGATCAGCGATATCGCTCATGTCCACTCAAACTCCTGCCTGCCGGTTCTGTTCACTGAAATCCTTCGCCGGCGATTGGAAAATGCCGGCGATTTATCCCTAGAGCAGCAAAAGCCGCTCTAGCACCCATATCTGCCAAAGTACGGCTTCCAACCCAAAAATCGGTCGGAATGTGCTCTGGATTGCGCCAGCGCCCAGCCCGGACGAAGCCGAGGGCGCTTAGCACGGATTTGTCACACTCGCCAATCATGCCGTAAAGCGCAGATTGTTTCCGCGTGCTGCAAAGCGCCAAGGACTGCGACTTTTGCCATTCAGATCATCGCCATGCCGCCATTGACGTGCAGCGTGGCGCCCGTTACCCAGGCCGCCTCGTCACTCGCCAGATAGAGCACCGCGGCGGCGATGTCGCGAGGCTGACCGAGGCGGCCCAGCGGGATGGCCTCGGCCAGCTTGCCCTTCTGGGCATCGGTGAGCGCGTCGGTCATCGGTGTTTCGATGAAACCAGGCGCCACCATGTTAACCGTGATGCCGCGCGAGCCAACCTCCTGCGCCAAGGCCTTGGTCATGCCCACCAAACCAGCCTTGGCTGCGGCGTAATTGGCCTGGCCGGGGTTCCCTGTGGTCCCCACGATCGAGCCGATGCCGATGATGCGGCCGGCACGCCGGCGCAGCATGCCCTTCAGCGCGGCGCGGGCAAGCTTGAAGGGCGCAGTAAGGTCAACGTCGATGACGCTGTCCCAGTCCTCGTCCTTCATGCGCAGCGCCAGCGTATCCCGCGTGAGACCTGCGTTGTTGACGAGAATGGCCAGCGGGCCGGCGGCGGCTTCGGCGGCGACGATCAGGGCGTCGGCAGCGCCGGGCTCGCGCAGGTTCGCAGGGCAGACATGCGCGCGCTCCCCGAGTTCGGCGGCAAGTAAGTCCAACGCATCACGCCGCGTACCGGACAGCACCACGATGGCGCCCTGGGCGTGCAGAATACGGGCAATCTCGGCGCCGATGCCGCCCGAGGCTCCGGTGATGAGCGCGGGCTTGCCGTCCAGTCTGAACATCGAACGGGCCCTAAATGATTTTCAGCAAGGCTTCGATTTCGGCGGGCGTGCCCACCGAGGCGGTTGTGGCATCGGGTGCGATACGGCGGATGAGGCCGGACAGCACGCGGCCGGCCCCGATTTCGATGAAGCTGGTGACACCCATGGCCACCATCGCCGCAACACTTTCGCGCCAGCGCACGGTGGCTGTCACCTGGGCCACCAGCAGCCGCACGATCTCGTCTGGCTGCGTCACCTTGGCGGCGCTGACGTTGGCGATCAGCGGCACGATCGGCGGCAGCGGGCGGGAGGCATCCAGCGCGTCGCGCATCGCGTCGGCGGCGGGGGCCATCAGGGCGCAGTGGAACGGGGCAGAGACCGGCAGCAGCAACGCGCGCTTCACACCGCGGGTTTTCGCGATTTCGATGGCACGCTCGACGGAAATCCTGTGGCCGGAGATGACCACCTGGCCGCCGCCGTTGTCGTTGGCGGCCTCGACGATCTCGCCAGGCGCTGTGGCCTCGGCGCAGATCGAAAGCGCCAGCTCCATTTCAGCGCCGAGCAGCGCGGCCATGGCGCCTTCACCGGGGGGAACGGCCTTCTGCATGGCAAGGCCGCGCAGACGCAAGAGGCGGGCAGCCTGGCCGGTGGTGAAGCTGCCGGCGGCGGCCAGCGCGGTGTATTCACCCAGGGAATGCCCGGCGACAAGGATGGCGCGGTCGGCGACCGAAAAACCGCCTTCGCGTTCCAGCACCCGCAGCACCGCCATCGAGTGCGTCATCAGCGCCGGCTGGGTGTTCTCGGTGCGGGTGAGCGATTCCAGCGGGCCTTCGAACATGATCTTGGACAGTTTTTGCCCAAGCGTTTCGTCGACCTCCTCGAAGATCTCCCGGGCCGCGCTGAAGGCAGCGGCAAGATCGCGGCCCATGCCGACCATCTGGCTGCCTTGGCCGGGGAAGATGAACGCGTGAACCGCCATGGGAGACTGATCCGTAAGGGAGGGCGGCGGTATCCTGCCATGCCGCAATTATGTCAATGTCTGGGCGAATATGGGCGTCGTCGGTTCCGCTCTGCGTTAGGATATCTTATGTGCCGTTTTCTTTGTTATCGCGGTGATCCACTTTTGCTGGAGCAGCTCGTTGCAGCGCCGGCACACTCGTTGATCCACCAGTCGATGCACGCGACCGAGGCCAAGACCGGAACCAACGGCGACGGGTTTGGCATTGGCTGGTATGGCGAGCGGCCTCATCCCGGGCTTTATCGGGAGGTTCATCCGGCTTGGTCGGATGAGAACCTTCGTTCGTTGTGCGCCCAGGTTCGCGCCGGCCTGTTCTTTGCGCATGTGCGCGCCGCCACCGGCACCGCCACCACACGCGCCAACTGCCACCCTTTTTCGGCAGGGCGCTGGCTGTTCATGCACAACGGCCAGATTGGCGGCTGGCATTCGGTGCGCCGCCGGGTGGAGGCGATGATCCCCGACGCGCTTTATCCGTTGCGTGGCGGCACCACCGACAGCGAGGCAATCCTGCTGTGCGCCATGGCTAACGGGCTGGAGCAGGATCCGGTGGCGGCAGTCAGCGTGACGTTGGCCAAGATCATGGGATTGATGCGTGACGGCGGAGTGACGGAGCCGCTGCGCTTCACCGCATCGATCAGCGACGGCCAGCGGATCTGGGCGTTTCGCTGGGCGTCTGACCGGCGTCCGCCAACTTTGTACTGGCGGGAGGACGAGACCGGCCTCGTTGTGGTGTCTGAGCCGATCGACGAGCATCCCACCGACTGGCACGCCGTGCCGCCATCCTACTGCCTGACCGCGGAGATCGGCCAACGCATCGTGCTGACCCCGATGCCGGACATCTGCGCCTTGCTTCCGGTTTTCAGCGAAATCGCGTAGGGATCGCGCGAGGCGGCAGTGCGTTGCAACCGGGATGGAGACGCGCAGAGGTCATGCAGACGGCCATTTACGACATGATGGTGATCGGCGGCGGCATCAACGGCTGCGGCATCGCGCGCGACGCGGCCGGGCGCGGTCTGTCCGTGGCGCTGTGCGAACGCGCGGACCTTGGCAGCGCCACGTCGTCCGCCTCCACGAAGCTGGTGCATGGTGGACTGCGCTATCTGGAGCATTACGAGTTTCGGCTGGTGCGTGAGGCGTTGCAGGAGCGAGAGGTGCTGTGGGGGATCGCACCACACATCATCTGGCCGCTGCGGTTCGTGCTGCCTTACCACAAGGGGCTGCGACCGGCCTGGCTGCTGCGGCTAGGACTGTTTCTGTATGACAATATCGGTGGCCGCAAGCTGCTTCCCGCCACCGTGACACGTCGGCTCGACGACGGGATCCTGAAGGCTGCGTTCACCAAGGGCTTTGAATATTCGGATTGCTGGGTGGAAGATTCCAGGCTGGTGGTGCTGAACGCGCGTGATGCGGCCGAGCATGGCGCCGAGATCATGCCGCGGACCGAATGCGTGTCGGCGACGCGGGTGGATGGCGTGTGGTTGGTAGCGCTGCGCGGGCTCGACGGGCAGGTGAGGACGATCCGCGCGCGCACGCTGGTGAATGCGGCTGGCCCTTGGGTGGCACGCGTGCTGGGCCAGGTGGTGCGGTCGAACACATCGGCAAAGATACGTTTGGTACAGGGAAGCCACATCGTGGTGCCCCGGCTTTACGCCCATGGCCGCTGCTACATCTTCCAGAACGCCGACAATCGGATCATCTTCGCCATCCCGTACGAGCGAGATTTCACGCTTATAGGCACCACCGATCAGGACTACACGGGCGATCCCGCGGATGTTCACGCCAGCGAGCAGGAGATCGCCTATCTGTGCAGGGGCGCCAGCGACTATTTCGCGGTGCCGGTGCGGCCGGATCAGGTGGTGTGGACGTATTCCGGCGTGCGCCCGCTGTATGACGACGGCGCCAGCGCGGCGCAGGAGGCAACGCGGGACTACGTGCTCACCCTGGACGCGCCGGAGGGCGAAGCCGTCCTGTTGAGTGTGTTCGGCGGTAAGATCACCACCTATCGCCGGCTGGCGGAGGCCGCGTTGGACAGGCTGGCGGCATATCTGCCAGCCGCTTCGCGCGAGAAGCCCGGCTGGACGGCGCGGGCAGCACTGCCGGGCGGGGATTTCGACCGTCTCGGCTTCTCTGCGTTGGTGGACGGACTGCTGCAGGGCCACCCGTGGCTGCCGCCTGCCACCGCCACGCGCCTGGCCCGGGCCTATGGCACGCGCGCCACCCGCATCCTGGACGGCGCGGCATCGCTGTCAGACCTCGGCGAGTGGTTCGGCTCCGACCTTTCGTCCGCCGAGCTGCGCTATCTCGCGCGGGAGGAATGGGCGCGCACCGCCGCCGACGTGGTGTGGCGCCGGACCAAGCTCGGGTTGCGGCTGACACAGTCCGAGATTATCAGGGTAGACGAGGCGCTGGCCGCCATGGCGGAACACCATCTGGCCGGCTGAGCGGCGCATTGCACCCGCATTTCGCGAGTTTTGAAGCTGTAACCATGCTGCAACCCGGCCACAAAGCCGGGTTTAAGGACTGGTGTCGGCTTTTTAACTCTGGTGGACACAAAATAGGTGGTGCACCCGCGGTTCAATCGGGAAAGAATGGTGTTGCAACCGCGTTTGACCGGCTGATCCGGTGAAGCGGTATGATGATGCGGTTCCCATTTTGCCGTGAGGCGCCATCTGGATAAGCCTGCCTGCCTTCCCGTCTTTCGTTTGACTTTTTTTTGGCTCATCGCCAGGAGCGTTCGATCCCATGCTCTCTCGCAATCTAGAACAGACGCTTCACCGTGCCCTTTCGCTCGCCAGCGAACGTCGTCACGAATACGCAACCCTTGAGCATCTGCTGCTTGGCCTTGCCGACGATACGGACGCGGCCACCGTGCTGCGCGCCTGTGGTGTCGATCTCGACAAGCTGCGCGCGGAACTGACGGAATTCCTCGACAAGGAACTGTCCGGCCTTGCCACCGACCGCCCGGGTGACCCGAAACCGACGGCCGGATTTCAACGCGTGGTGCAGCGCGCGGCGATTCACGTGCAGTCCTCCGGCAAGGAGGAAGTGACCGGTGCCAACGTGCTGGTGGCACTGTTCAGTGAGCGCGAGAGCCATGCCGTGTATTTCCTGCAGGCGCAGGACATGACGCGGTTGGACGCGGTGAACTTCATCAGCCACGGAATCGCCAAGGCCCCCGGCCGCAGCCAGACCCGCGCAGCCCAGGGCTCTACGCCTTCGGGGGACACGCCGCCCGAGGCCGAGCGCGAGGAGAAATCCGCCAAGCGCGGGCAGGACGCGCTTTCAAACTACTGTGTCAACCTGAACAAGAAGGCGATGGCCGGCAAGATCGACCCCCTGATCGGGCGCGATACCGAGATTGAACGGACCATTCAGATCCTGTGCCGCCGCACCAAGAACAACCCGCTTTATGTCGGCGATCCCGGCGTGGGCAAAACGGCGATTGCCGAGGGGCTGGCCAAGCGCATCGTTGAAGGCGATGTGCCGGAGGTTCTGGCGAAGTCGACCATCTACTCGCTCGACATGGGCGCGTTGCTGGCCGGCACGCGCTATCGCGGCGATTTCGAGGAACGGCTGAAGGCGGTTGTGACCGAGCTTGAGGCCCAGCCCAACGCTGTGCTGTTCATCGACGAGATCCATACGGTGATCGGCGCTGGTGCCACCTCAGGCGGGGCAATGGATGCGTCGAACCTGCTGAAGCCAGCTTTGGCCGCAGGCACGCTGCGCTGCGTTGGCAGCACGACCTACAAGGAGTTCCGCACGTATTTCGAAAAGGACCGTGCGCTGGTCCGTCGGTTCCAGAAGATTGACGTCAACGAGCCGTCCATCGAGGACACGATCAAGATTTTGCGTGGCCTGAAGACCAACTACGAAAAGCATCACAAGGTTCGCTACACCGAGGAGGCCATTCGCGCCGCGGTGGAGCTTTCGGCGAAGTATATTCACGACCGCAAGCTGCCGGACAAGGCGATCGACGTGATCGACGAGGCCGGCGCCTCCAGGATGCTCCAGCCCGAGGGCAAGCGGCGTAAAACGGTGACGTTGCGCGATGTGGAGGAGATTGTGGCCAAGATCGCCCGCATCCCACCCAAGTCGGTTTCGGCCGATGACAAGGAGACGTTGCGCAATCTGGACCGTGACCTGAAGTCCATGGTGTTCGGCCAGGACAAGGCGATCGAGGCGCTGTCGGCGGCAATCAAGCTGTCGCGGGCTGGGCTGCGGGAAGCAGAGAAGCCAATCGGCAACTACCTGTTCTCCGGCCCCACCGGCGTGGGCAAGACCGAGGTGGCGCGCCAACTGGCGAGCACGTTGGGCATCGAGCTGGTGCGCTTTGACATGTCCGAATACATGGAGCGGCATTCCGTCAGCCGGCTGATCGGCGCACCGCCGGGCTATGTGGGGTTCGACCAGGGCGGCATGTTGACCGACGCCATCGACCAGCATCCGCATTGCGTGCTGCTGCTCGATGAGATCGAGAAGGCGCATCAGGATCTTTACAACATCCTGCTGCAGGTGATGGACCACGGGAAGCTGACCGATCACAACGCCAAGATGGTCGATTTCCGCAATGTGATCCTGATCATGACCACAAACGCCGGTGCCGCCGATATGGCCAAGGAAGCCATCGGCTTCGGCCGTGAGGGCCGCGAGGGTGAGGACGGCGATGCGATCAAGCGCATGTTCACGCCCGAGTTCCGCAACCGCCTGGATGCCGTGATCCCGTTCGCCGCGCTGACTCAGGATACTGTTGGTCGTGTCGTTGAAAAATTCGTTATGCAGCTGGAGGCCCAGCTGGCCGACCGCAACGTGACGATCGAACTGTCTTCCGGTGCGAAGGAATGGTTGGCGGAGCGAGGCTATGATCGCCTGTATGGCGCGCGTCCGTTGGCGCGTGTGATCCAGGAATACATCAAGAAGCCGCTGGCGGAGGAGCTGCTATTTGGCCGCCTGACGAAGGGTGGTTCGGTGAAGGTGACGCTGAAGGACAAGGCGTTGGATTTCGAGGTGATCGAGGCCAACACACCGGCCACGGCCAAGCCAGAATCCGATGACACCGAGCGCGAGGCCGAGACTGCCGAATAGGCGGGCGATACAAAAAGAAACGGCGGCACCCCTGAACGAAGGGTGCCGCCCTTTTTTTTGTGGCTTGTCGTCAGGTAAAATGGCCGATATCGATCTCTATAAAGGCCTTGGAAAGCTGCGTGAACGGGATCATCGACGCCTGGTTGAAGCCCCAGGGATTGCCCACCTGCACCATTGCGACGCCGCTGGTGACGGTGACCTTTTCGAACATGTAGGCGTGGTTGTTCACAAGGTTGAAGCCAAGCCTGCCGCCCCCTGTGTCCATCGCGATCAGGTCGCCCTCGGCGATAAAGGCTTGAAGTTTCTGCAGCGTGAGTTGCGCTGGTGACATGAACGTGGCGGCATGGCCAGTGATCTGCTGCATGACGATCATGGGGTTGCCGCCATTGGCCACCGCGCCGTAGCCGCCATCGAGCATGGCGATGGCTTTCTCCAGCACCTGGGGCCAGATTTCCTTCTGGCCACCCATCACGTTCTGCGTGGACCGGTTGTTGACGCCGGCGCTGTTGAAACTGTTGTCGATCGTGACAGTGGTGGCCTTGAACGCTGTGGCGCCGTAGCCGGCGACCCGCCCGTTGGTGCCGACATAGAGCGTGACCGTCTCAGTGCCGTTGGCGTTCACCTTGATCATGCGGCTGATCGCGTCTGGGTGGGTCAACGCAAGTTCGCCGATCGCGGAGATGAGGAAGCAGTCGCCCAATTGGCCCTGGTGCAGATCATTGACGTTGATGGCGCAGGTGTCGCCGGCCTCCTGCAAGTAGAGGACCCCTCTGAGCGCGATACCGCCGAAAGCGCCAGGGACGGCTCCAGGGGTGAGAGTGTCGTCGATACTGGCAAAGACGTCGTCCTGGTCGGACGCATGTGCCCTCCCAGCACTGTAACGTTGCAGTTCAGGCGAAACAGATCTGAAACTCATACGCCGTCTCCGTTTTCATGCACCGTCTCAAAATGCACGATGAACGTAAACACGGGATGAATGCCTGTCTGAAAACTTAGCGACGCCCAGAAAATGATTGCGCCTCGGCGGTAATGAGGATGCGCTCACCGGTGGGGACGATCCGCCACTTGGTGCGCGTGCTTTCGTCGTAGAGCACAATCCCCACTTTCTCGGCGCGCACCCATCGGCCGGAGGTGCCGGAGAAGGTGTTCCAGACATAGGTGCCGTTGGGGCTGATCGTGAGATCGCCCTGCGCCAGGCCAGGTTTGGAGGCCAGTAGGTATGAGCCTGGAACGTCCATGCCGGTCATGTAGGATGCCCCAGGCCGGTTGGTGTGCCAGACGCCAAAAAGCCCGTCGATCTCGGTGGCTGGGGATCCAGGCTTTGCCTGTGGCCTGGTGGGCGCGGCACCGGCCGCCGCCGGAGGATCGCCGATGTTGTAGTGCGGCACCGCGCCATCCGGGCAGCGCACGATGTCCATGGAGACGAACTTGTCCGCGCAGGTTTGATAGTTGGCGTGTGCGCGGGTGGGGCTGAACGCGATTGTCAGAGTTAGTATTACCGAAAAAGGATAATGGACGGCCCGACCACTGGCGTCGTTCCAAGCGTGGGCGGCGTTCGAAATGACGCATCGCAGCCACGAGACGGATAGGCGCGACCTCGGTGCGAGTGTGTTCGGCATTTTCATTTCAATCAACTTCATCAAGATATGTAGAAGCTAGTGGTCCAAACCTGACGCTTGCTACCGGAGCGTCAGGGAATTTGACCGACAAGATCAAAGGCTAGTGGTTAAAACCTGAGGGCTCTTCCCTCAGATTTAAACCACTAGAACTAGCCGCTCAGGGGTCGGATGCTGCTCGAGATGATGAGTTTACGCCGTTGTCGCGCCGCTGACGGCAGCGAGGGGCACCAAACCAAACGCCCGGATGTTTCCACCCGGGCGCCGCATCGCGTCATCGCCGCCAGTCCGCGAAAAGATCAGCTCGACACGTTCTTCGCGAGATCCCAGCCCACGGTGTCCGGCGCGCCTTTGCCGGCCGCGTTGACCGACTTGGTGGTAACAGTGACTTTCCCGAAATTCAGAGAGAGCGACTCCGTGGCGCGTGTTCCGGTGCCCTCGGCATCACTGAGCTGAAACGAACTGACGCCCACATGTTCCAGCTTGATCAGCATGTACTGATCGGCCTTGCCGTCGACATTGACCGTGAAGGCGATATCGACCTTGTTGTCCAGGCCCCCCTTCAGCAGATCCATCAAGATCTTATTGGAGGAGATGTCCTGGTATTTCGTGATGTGGATTTCCTGCACTGTCGGATGCGACCCCTGGCGGTTGGCGCCAGAGCCGGCGGCGGTGTGGACCGAGCGCGAAGCACCCCAGCTGAAGCTGAGCACGTCGATCCAATCCTTGTGGGTGTCCTCGGTGGCCGAGCCCTTGAACTTGTCGAATTTCATAAAGATGGACATGTCGCTTCTCCCTGAAATGCCGGACTTCCGGCGCCAAACC